>DATHNR010000573.1:0-6744 GCA_035485835.1 Puia sp. | reverse complement strand
AAATAAGTACCCTGATCGATTATTCCTTCAGGCCTGACAGTTTAGTTAGTTTACTTCAAAGAACGAAAGATTCTTCATTGGTATATTTCAGGGAAATATTAACTACTCAGGGAAATGGATTGATAGCCCGGGTAGCTATGATATTTGGGTTTGAATCCCGGTTTCATTTGAAAAGAAAATTATCAGAAGAAGAAGAGACTAAATTAAAAAACGAGGTTTTCTTAACATTGGGTGATCATGGGGAGAATGGTAATATTCAACTTCTGACGGATCGTGATATCAAATTCGTTATCAACAAGAATTATATTGTATTTGGTGAATTTTTTGTATTTAGTGAAGCCAATCCTGAGGTTCCGGGGGGATAGTAATAAGAAACTTTAATGGGTATTTCAAATTTCAGATTTGTTATTTTAAATTCAACTATACTTTTTATCGTTGCATGCATTTTGCAAATGACCCTCCATGAATTTGGTCATTTTTTTGCAGCAATCATTGTTCATGCAAGGGGGATTTCTGTTCATCATAACTATGTAGATAATATCGATGAAGGATTGCCTTTGAGAAGTATTTTGCTCATCAAAGGTGCGGGACCTTTTGTGAGTCTGATGATCGGTATAGTTTTCCATTTAGCCTGCTCAGTACAAAAGAATCGGAATCTGATATTCTTATTCAAACTCTATATGTCAATGTTTGGATATATAGGTTTTTTCGGATACCTGACGACGACGCCAATTTTCGCGGGTGGAGATACCGGTTATATTTGTGCTGCACTTCATTTCCCTCTCTGGTTGAATATCATGATTGCTGTTTCGGGAGCAATTTTATTATATCTCATCGTCAGTTATCTTATGGAATATTATGTGGAAATGGCTACCAGGAAAATACTGGAGAAAAGAGATACAAGGTTTTCATTTATTCATTCTATATTGCTTTTACCGGTGCTGTACGGAATACCTTTTACAACCCTGTTGAATTTACCCGTTATGGTAATATTAAGCCTGATAGCTCCGTTTTTTGGCCCCTTTACTTTTTTGTGGGGTTATGGAAATGCACTTTCCAAAAACTATAAATTAAAATCCACCAATGTAAATTTTGAAGAATTGAACAAGTTGAATTATGTGTTGATTACTTTGTTAATAATTACCATCTTCTATAACCGAATGTTGGTTAAAGGAATTTATTACAACTAAGGACCCGGAATCGATACATAAATTTTATTAAAATGGAGAATAAGCTTTACAAGGAATTTATTGAGCAATCGCTCAACTTTATAAATCAATGTACAGCTAAAATAAAAAGTTGTTTGAAGGAATTGGATGAGAAGGATATCTGGTATTCTCCAAACGAAAACTTAAACAGCATTGGAAATTTAATCCTGCATCTGAGTGGAAATATCCGTGAGTATATTATTTCTTCCCTGGGAGCTGAGCCTGATATCCGCGAAAGAGATTTGGAATTTTCTACGAGAGGCGGATTTACAAATGCAGAACTGATCAGGAAACTGGAGGACACAGTTGAAAAGGCAAAAATTGTAATAACTGGGATCAGCCTTAAGAATTTACTGCAGGTAAGAATAGTACAAGGATTTTCTTATTCCGGAGTCGGGAATATCATTCATGTAACAGAGCATTATTCATATCATACCGGTCAGATCGTTTTTTTGACGAAGCTGTTGAAGAATAAGGATATGGGTTTTTATGCCGGTATGGATCTTAATAAAAGGAATTCAATATAAATTCGTTCATTGAGGATGCGAATCGAAAAGAAAATATACCACTTGCCTAAAGGATTTTCTCAGTTTCAAACGATTGCGAGATCATTCCGTTCATCCAGGCATCCCATCATTTCGATTTCAGAAAACATGGAACGTTTTTCGGGAACATATTCCGCAGCGTTGCCCGGGAATCTGAAGTTTATTCTCACCCAGGATCCTGGGCTGATCAATTATGTTCTCCGTGAAAATCACAGCAATTATCAAAAGTCGCCACTGACGTCTGTGAGGGGAAGAAGGCTTTTCGGAAATGGACTACTGTTTTCAAATGGAGATTACTGGTTACGGCAGAGAAGAATGGTGCAGCCGAGTTTTCATCATAAAAAATTACAGGGACTCTATGAAATTATTGTGAAAACCATTGAAGAATTTCTGCATACGTTCCCGGAAGCTGAGCAGGCAGATGTATATCCATTAATGCATCAGCTTGCTTTTAATATTGTGGTCAGGTCACTTTTCGATATTGAACTATCAGTTACGCAGATGAGTGACTTAAATAGTGTTTTCAATGAATTGCAGAAATTCTACATGAGTGATATTAATCTGCCCGTTAGAAGATTACTCTATCCGATTACGAGAGAAGATCGTGCTCATTACAGAAAATCAGCAAAATTGAGAGCTGTCATTCTGGACATCATTCAAGAGAGAAGATCTGATACGAAAGAGTATAATGACTTACTCGATCTGCTGCTGAATGCGCGATATGAGGATACCGGGCAGCCGATGAATGAGGACCAGATTATTGACGAGGCGCTCATTCTGTTGTTCGCGGGGCATGAAACAACGGCTACCACACTTTCCTGGCTCTTGTACCAGCTTGCGTCTCAAAAAATCGTTCAGGAAAAAATCAGTATGTCAGTTCAGCAGGCGGATATTTATGACAGTATAAAAAATGTATATCTGCAGGCTGTTATAAATGAATCTATGCGATTGAAACCTGCCGCCTGGATTACAGACAGAATAGCTTTGGAGGACGATTCATTTGGTGAAGTTGCATTTCCGAAGAATACTATTATCATGCCCTTCTTTTATGGTGTGCACCGGAATAAGGAATATTGGGATAATCCAAATGCCTTTATTCCGGAAAGGTTCATTGATGATCAGGGGAAAATAAAAAAATATCCTTCCTTTTTTCCATTTGGTGCGGGCCCGAGAATGTGTATCGGGAATAATTTTGCGATAGCGGAAATCAGCATGTTTCTTCATGCTTTTTTTAAGAAGTACAGGGTTTTATCTACTGATCAAGTTCCGGAAATGAAAGCCCTGCTCACATTGCGGCCCGATAAAGTTATTCTGGGAATTGAAAAGTTATAATAATCTCCACTTTTTTACGTTGCGATATTATGAAATACCTGATCCTGCTGTCTCTGCTAACTATGACTTTCCATTCATGCAGTAAGACTTCTTCAAACACCGGACAGTCCATACAGGAAACTAATCCGAATTCTTGTAGCGTATATCTTCCTCAGACCCATCAAAAAACTGTGGAGGTATTTGGTTATAATTCAAAAGCTCAGCTTGAGACCATCAATATATATGGTTATGACAGTTCAGGTGGTTCGCCGATTACAGATAGTATTGTCGTAAGCTTCAACCTGACCCAGGGCATCTATCCAGCGCCGGGATATAATGTACGTTATCATTACCAGGGTGATCCTGTGGTGGGTGAAACCAATTACCATGAACTATTTTATGATAACCAAACCAGGGTGACGATCGATTCAGTTACAATTTCCAACATTAATGGCTTCCCGGTGCAGCATTACTTATATGACAACAACGGCAACACAACGGTTCAATGGCTTACTCAAATACCGAACAACTATATTATAAATGAGATTGATACCCTGTTCATTCAGAATGATAACATTTTGACCGATATCAACTACACAGCGACCACCAGTACACTTAACTACCTGTTCACCCGTTCCTATTCAACACATATTAATCCTCTGTATAATAAAATTCTGGCCAATAGTCTCGGCTGCCTCCTGGTGGTCAACAATTATTTCGACTTCCGGTCAAATTATCTGCCAACCCAATTTATTAATCAGGAGAATGGGAGTCCGACGATTACTATAAACTATCTGTGGACAACGGATGCAACAGGCAGTGTAGTGAGCGGCGTAGGTACCGATGCTGGAAACGGGTCGGTCCGTGAGATCTACAACTATAGGTATTAATTGCCAGTTATGTCACCGGCTGCAGCACTCCGAAAATATTCCCCTCGGGATCCTTACGATACGCCAGCGTGCCTACACCCGGAACTTCCATTTTATCTGTCGCGAAACTGCCTCCTGCATTTTCAATTTTCTTAAGTGTATCGTCAATATTTGCAACGGTTATCGTACAAACAAATGCATTGACAGGCTCACCGCCTTTGGGTCCATCACCACGACGTGGTGTAATGCCGCCGTTGATACCGGTCCACCTGATACCTGATTCATCTTTACCAGTATCTATGGTGCGATAGTTTCCCATGGCGGGCCCTAGGTCTTTAATGTCCCAGCCAAAAACAGATTGATAGAATTCCTGCATGCGGTCACCATTGATCGCATGGATTTCGAAATGGACTACACGGTTCATATGATTTAATTTTTAAGTTTGGAAAGGAAAGATAAGGGAAAATAAATATAAATACTAAAATATTTAGTAATGATTTCCAAATCATTAAATAATACCTCTTATCAGTTTAAAATAACAGAATATTGATTAGCAGGCAACAAATTTAGATTTGTATTGTCTTTTGATGAAAGGGAATAAACTGCCATTTTAATCAGCCCACACTCAAATTATTTATATGTTTCGCACAACACTGAAAGCAGGAATCCGCAACTTCTGGAAAAACAAAAGCTATAGTTTTCTAAACATACTGGGGCTCTCAATTGGGATTGCCTGCGCGGGCCTTATATTTTTATGGGTGGAAGACGAAACTTCCTTTGACAGTGTGAACTTAAAAAAGGGCAGGCTTTATATGGTAATGAACAACTGGCCCTTTTCTGAGCACTTTAGTACTTATGAAAATACGCCGGGACTAATGGGACCCGCCATGAAAAAGGATATTCCAGGCATTACTAATACCTGCCGGACTACCGAGGGACAATCGACCCAGCTGGTTGTTATCGGCAATAAGTCAGTCTATGCCGGAGGGGTATATGCTGATTCTTCACTGTTCAGTATGTTTACTATTACTTTTCTGCAGGGAACTGCTGCCAATGCATTCGCCCAAACCCATTCCATGGTCATAACTGAAAAAGCAGCCAGGAAGTTTTTTGGTGATGATAAAAATGTACTTGGCAGAACTGTGCGTCTCGATAATAAGCAGGATTATCAGATCACGGGCATTGTAAAAGATCTTCCTGAAAATAATTCAATCCAGTTTGAGTGGCTGGTACCATTCGATATATTTTATAAAGAAAATAGCTGGCTGTCCAACTGGGATTCCAACGGAATTCTTACGATGGCAGAACTTGATGAGTCTGCACATCCTGAAGCGATCGACCTTCAACTGCACGATTATATAAAGAAGCGGGTACCGAAGACTATTGTGAGCAGTTTTCTTTTTCCTATGAAAGACTGGCACCTGCGCTCGGATTTTGAAAACGGGAAACCTACAGGAAAAGGCAGAATACAGTATGTACATATGTTCAGCCTGATCGCCTGGATCATTCTGTTTCTTGCCTGCATCAATTTCATGAATCTGGCAACTGCCCGCAGTGAAAAACGTGCAAAAGAAGTAGGCGTGAGAAAAGTGCTCGGATCGGGCAGGGGAAAACTCATCACCCAATTCATTTCTGAAGCATTGTTCCTTGCGTTCCTTTCTGTTATCGTCGGCATTCTGATTATGATGATCTCACTGCCTTTCTTCAATACGCTGGCTCAAAAACATCTCTCACTGAATCTGACGGATCCTGTCCATCTACTAAGCCTTTTTGGAATTACTGTGATTTGCGGAATTGTAGCAGGCAGTTACCCATCTTTATACTTGTCATCCTTTAACCCTGTATTTGTACTCAAAGGAATTAAATTGAAGAGCGGCAGCGCGGCGCTGGTCAGAAGAGGTCTTGTAGTGATGCAGTTTTCTGTTTCAATTGTCCTTATTATCTGTACCATCATTATTTTCCAGCAGATCGAACATGTCAGGAATCGAAAACTCGGCTATGATATAAACAACCAGATCGTAATGGATCTTCAGGGAAATATGGGAAAGCAATTCAACGCCATCAAACAGGATCTGCTGAATACTGGTGTGGTTGAAAATGCGGCTCTCACTGATCACGAAACTATTTACGGAGGAGACAACAGCGATCATTACAGCTGGGAAGGAAAGGATCCTAATATGACTTATATTATTTCCTGGAGAAATATCAGTCCGGAGCTGCTTTCCACCAATGGAATAAAGGTTGTGCTGGGAAGGGATTTTTATCCCGATCCGGTACTGGACAGTAATAATATTATTATCACGGAATCACTTGCAAAACTCATGAAAAAAGCCAATCCGATCGGTGCTGTTATCGATAATAAATATACGATTGTTGGGATGGTGAAGGATTTTGTTTATGGCAATATGTTTGGAAACACACCCGATCCGCTGATCTTTTTCTGCAATCCAAACTACCAGGATGAAAGTCTGATGTATATACGAATTAAAAAACAAGTGAATACAGAAAAAGCCGTTGCACAAATTGAAACGGTGATAAAGAAAGACAATCCTCTATATCCCTTCCAGTACCGATTTGTGGATGAACAATTCAATCAAATGTTTCTAAGTGAAATGCTGGTCAGTAAATTATCGCGCGTTTTTGCCGTACTGGCCATTTGTATTTCATGCCTCGGCTTGTTTGGATTAGCTGCATTTACTGCTGAGCGCAGAACTAAAGAAATCGGCATACGGAAAGTGCTGGGCGCAGGTGTAATGCGTCTTGCAGGTATGTTATCTGGTGAATTCATGAAACTGATTGGCATTTCATCAT
>DATHNR010000572.1:0-2837 GCA_035485835.1 Puia sp. | reverse complement strand
AAAAGGCCGGAGATGAATATTGAAATAAGGATAATAGTTAATATGATCAGTGATGTCCTGATGAATACAGGAATAAATTCACCAGGATAAAAATGACGGGAAGCGAAATAATTCAATAAGAGTGCGAGTAGAAAGGCTAATGGAAAATGCCAGGCTGCAAGCCTATGGCCGCTTATGAAGGTCAGGTTCAGGAGTACAAATGAAAAAACAATTGTGTTTACCAGTCCGAAGCCTGTAATAAACCACCAATTGGATCTGCTCAGAGACAATGACTTCATGAGTAAAGGCCAGTTCGGTTAAAAATAAGAAATCCCTCATATTTTTTTAATTCATTTCCTTGACCTATATTTGTCCATCTAATTTGTAGACTGCCCAATTATGTATTATACTGCCTTTTCTGCATGTATCTGTCGTCCCTGTTGTATGGGATGTTGTTGTTGAGAAGTAAAATCACCTACTCCAACTTCTCTTTACTTTTCTAAACAGGTTTTTTGATACATGGACAAAACAGCAGACATATTGAATTCTAATTTAAGCAACCAGATCAGCAGGCTTTCTATTACAGATTCCCTCCATTTATTCACAGAGCTTTTTCCAGGTCAGGTATGTTTTTCCACCAGTTTCAGCCTGGAGGACCAGGTAATCCTGCACCATATAGTTTCTGAAAACCTGCCGGTTACTATTTTCACCCTTGATACAGGCCGTTTGTTTAGCGAAACCTATTCAGTTTGGTCAGCGTCCAGGGAAAAATATGGGGTAACGATACATGCGTATAATCCGAATGCCTCACTGCTGGAGGCTTATATAAATCAAAAAGGTCCCAATGCTTTTTATGAATCCGTTGAAAACCGGAAGTCGTGTTGCTTTATAAGAAAAGTAGAACCCCTGAAACGTGCGTTGGCCGGACAGAAAGTTTGGGTAACGGGTATCCGTTCCGAGCATTCTGACAATCGCAGTCATCTGAATCTGCTTGAATGGGATGAAGGTAACCAGCTAAACAAATACAATCCCCTGCTTCACTGGAAGCAGGAAGAAGTTCGCGGATATATATCTGAAAATGAAGTACCCTATAATATTTTACATGATCGTGGTTTTGTGAGTATTGGATGCCAGCCCTGCACGCGTGCGATACGTCCGGGGGAAGAATTTCGTGCAGGCAGATGGTGGTGGGAAGAGGCGGATAAGAAGGAGTGCGGATTGCATGAGAACACTTTGAACAAAGTGTGAAAGTTTGGTAGTGTGGTAGTGTGGTAGTTTAAAACTTTTAACTCCACTACCACTCTACCACACTACCACACTTCCACACTAAAAATATGAGTGATTATCTTGACGAATTAGAAAGTGAAGCAATCTACATCCTTCGTGAGGTTGCAGGACAGTTTGAAAAACCTGCCCTGCTATTCAGCGGGGGCAAGGATTCCATCACACTCGTGCACCTGGCGTTGAAAGCCTTCCGCCCGGGGAAGTTTCCTTTTCCATTGGTTCATATTGACACCGGACACAATTTTACGGAGGCCCTCGATTATCGTGACAGGCTTGTGAATGAAATTGGTGAAAAACTGATCGTTCGTAAAGTGGAAGATACGATCCGCTCCAAATCCCTGAAAGAACCTGGAGGCAAATTCGCAAGTCGGAATGCACTCCAAACATTCACCCTGTTGGATACAATTGAAGAATTCGGATTTGATGCCTGCATCGGAGGAGCCAGAAGAGATGAGGAAAAAGCCAGGGCGAAGGAAAGGATTTTTTCAGTGAGAGATGAATTCGGTCAGTGGGATCCCAAAAGACAAAGACCCGAATTGTGGAATATCTATAATGGCAAAATTCAGAAAGGAGAAAATGTTCGTGCATTCCCGATCAGCAACTGGACAGAACTCGACATCTGGAATTATATCCGCCGCGAAGAAATTGACCTGCCAACGATTTATTTTTCTCATGAACGTGATGTGATTTCGCATGAGGGGCAACTCGTAGCCGTATCATCTTTCATTCAACTTGAAGAAACAGATAAAGTCATGCGAAAATCAGTCAGGTACCGCACCGTGGGCGACATGACCTGTACGGCGGCTGTTGAATCCGGAGCCAGCACCATTGATGATATCATTAATGAGATCATTCTTACACGCACCAGTGAAAGAGGAGAAACGAGGATAGATGATAAAATTTCAGAGGCAGCGATGGAAGACAGAAAAAAGAACGGTTATTTCTAGTAAAAAAATATTTGAATGGATCTTTTAAGATTTATAACAGCAGGAAGTGTGGATGACGGGAAAAGTACCCTGATTGGAAGATTATTGTATGACAGTAAGAGCATCCTCAGTGACCAGCTTGAAGCACTGGAAAAACAAAGCAGGAATAAAGAAGAAGGAAGCATTGACCTGGCGCTTTTAACAGACGGACTCCGTGCAGAAAGGGAACAAGGTATTACGATTGATGTCGCCTATAAATATTTCTCAACACCAAAACGAAAATTCATAATTGCCGACGCGCCGGGGCATATTCAATACACACGGAATATGGTTACAGGTGCATCCAATGCACAACTGATGATTATACTCGTGGATGCACGCAATGGAATTGTGGAACAAACACGCCGCCATACTATTATTGCTTCCCTCCTGAATATGCCTTTTGTAGTTGTTGCAATCAATAAAATGGATCTTGTAGAATTTTCCCAGGATGTTTATAATAATATCCTGATTGAGTATGCTTCCATTGCCAAATCCCTTGGACTAAAAAATATACATTTCATTCCCATCAGCGCTTTGAACGGAGACAATATTGTTGAAAAATCCGTTAATATGTTATGGTATGATGGTACTACCCTGCTCGATTTC
>DATHNR010000571.1:0-4222 GCA_035485835.1 Puia sp. | reverse complement strand
GGAATGGAACTGCGCTCTTTTATCATTTTGAAACCCAACCGCTGGCAGGTCCTCTCAGCCGCTGGTTTCATTTTCTGCCCCGTGCAGTTTTGAAAATGGGCGTATGGTATAATTTTTTGGCCGAGCTCGTTGCGCCCTTGTTTGTTTTCGGGCCGCGCATTGCACGTCACATCGCAGGAATAGTCATTATTTTTTTACAGATCATTCTCGTACTCAGCGGGAATCTTTCGTTCCTAAACTGGCTGACTATCCTTCCCGCACTGGCATGTTTCGACGACGGATTCTGGTCAAAACTCCTTCCCCGAATAATCGTCCGCAGGGCAGAAGTAGCAATCATCCATGCTGAACCTTCCCGTCCTATGAATATCACCGCCTGGATAATTACTGTCCTTATCGCCGTTCTAAGTATTCAGCCTGTGTTTAATATTTTATCACCGAGACAGATTATGAACACATCATTCGATCCCTACGACCTTGTGAATACCTATGGCGCGTTTGGATCTGTAGGCCGTGAACGTTTTAATGTTGTATTCGAAGGAACGATGGATGAGATGCCCGACAGTAACGCACAGTGGAGAGCTTATCCCTATAAGGGTTTGCCGGTAGCCCTCGACAAAAGACCTCCACAAATCGCGCCTTACCATCTTCGTTTGGACTGGCAAATGTGGTTTGCTGCCATGTCGACACCTGATGAATATCCCTGGACGGTCAACCTCATTTCAAAGCTTCTTCAAAACGATCGTGGCACTATCGGTTTGTTCGCTGATAATCCTTTTCCAAATAAACCACCGCGTTATATCAGGGCTGTGTTGTATCGCTATTCATTTGCAAAACCGGGTAATCCCGATGGCCTCTGGTGGAATCGTGATCGTCTTGGTGACTGGCTTCCTCCCCTGTCACTTAATGATCCAAAGCTTATTGAATCTCTAAAGACTGGCGAATGGGTTCCTTAATTCACACCAATGGCTAACCGGAGCTGGCAATATTATTGTTTACTTTTGAAATGTTTACAGAGACTATCTGGTAGCTTCTTAATATAACATTGTAATTTCCCATAGAATGAAGTTTAAAAAAGCAATCAAAAATTGGCTGGGCTTTTTCACAATCGCTTTGTATCTCTCCTGCAATAGTCATAGTAATTCAAACACACCCGTGATCGGTTTTGCAGATGCGTTTCAGGATAATACCATTGAGCAGGCTAAAACAGGTTTTTTGGATGCTCTCCGTAATGAAGGGTTCGATGAAAAGAAAGGCACACTAAAAATAATTTATCGAAATGCACAGGGTAATATTCCTACGCTTACACAAATAATAAAATATTTTATTTCGCAGCAGGTGACACTGATTGGAACAAATCCTTCCTTGTCGACTATTACGGCAGTGCAAAACACAAAAGATATTCCCATATTCATGATGGTATCGCCAACGCCTTCGCTGATGAAAGTAAATGATGCGCAAAATAATCCCCCCTCTAATTTATTTGGTGTTGGCGAAACACTCGATTATATCGATACCTCTTTTTTACTTATTCCTAAAGTCATCAAGCCAAAATCAGGCAGATTAAGAGTAGGCATGATCTTTAATCAATCAGAACCCCAGTCCGTCGAATCCATGGAGCGGATCCGAAAATTAGCGGATGGTAATAACGTCGATCTGATTGTTCAGCCTGTCAATTCAACGGCTGATGTACAACTTGTTACCGCTTCCCTGCTTTCCAAAAATTTAGATGTGTTTTTTGCCAACCCCGATAATATTGTTTTCGAATCATTTGAAACCATTATTCAGTCCTGCAATCAAAAAAATATTCCCATTTTTACTAGTGAAGCCGGGTTGGTTGAAAGAGGTGCACTTGCTGCATATGGGGCAGATATTTATCAATGGGGCTACCAGGCAGGACATGAGGCTGCACAATATTTGAAAACTAAAAGTACGGCAGGCCTCCACTGGGAAATGGTTAGTGTTCGAAAAAAAGTCTTTAACCCTGCGGCAGCTAAAAAATTCGGTATCATCATACCCTCAAATTTCCAACCAGTTCAATGAGCCAGTTTTATTTAACGGCCCTTCAATTATCTATTTGCCTTGGCCCGATGGCCCTGGGTATTTTCATTACGATGAAAATATTCAACATCCCGGATATAACCACCGACGGAAGCTATACTTTAGGTGCAGTAGTTGCCGCAGTTTTATTATCAAATCACTGGCCCGTCATGGTCGTATTGCCTTTATGTATGATAGCAGGTTCGCTTGCCGGAATCTGTACTGCCCTGATACATACAAAGCTAAAAATTGATGCACTGCTGGCAGGAATTTTAGTTATGACAGGATTATATTCAGTTAACCTGATTATTCTTGGAAGGTCCAATGTGCCGCTTATTAATATTCACTCCATATTTAATACTCTTTCCATTTTCAAAAATGAAATATATAATAAACTATTCGTCGCTTTACTCATTATCATCGTATTGATTTTTTTACTGCGCTATTTATTATTGACTGATTTTGGGATAGCTATGCGTGCTACAGGTAATAACCCCATCATGACTAAATCCATGGGAATAAATAACGATATCATTAAAATTATCGGGCTCGCTATTGCCAACGGACTAACTGCACTAAGCGGGTTCCTTGTTGCCCAATATCAAAGCTTTGCTGATATCAATATGGGTATCGGTATTGTAATTACAGGCTTAGGGTCCGTGTTGATTGCGGATGCGCTTCGAATCTGGTTGAACGTTTCAAATATCGGTCTGCAGATATTATTTGTTTTAGCCGGAAGTTTTATTTTTCAATTGGTGCTGGCATTCAGTCTGGCTATGGGAATTGATCCCAATTACTTAAAATTAGTAACGGCCCTTTTTGTTCTCTTCATCGTGGCATTGCCCAGGGTGAGCAGTCAGTTGAAAAGAGCGAACTAAAATAAATTATGACGGGATGATTTCAATTCAGAAAATAAGTAAATTTTTCAATAAAGGGAAAACGAACGAAGTCACTGCTTTGAACGACATTTCATTGCAAATAAATGATGGTGAATTCCTGGTCGTTGTCGGTTCTAATGGAAGCGGAAAAACAACCCTGCTTAATATTATTGCAGGTGTAGAATTGCCTTCTTCAGGCAGGATTGAAATGAATGGCAATGATGTGACTCCCTTGCCTGAATATAAAAGAAGCAGGTGGGTTGCCCGTGTCTTTCAGAACCCTAATAATGGTACAGCACCTGATTTGACCATACTGGAAAATTTCAGGCTTGCGGCCCTGCGTACACAGAGAAAGAATATGACCATTGGGATTAATGCTGCTTTTAAGAAAAAAGTACAGGAGAAGATTTCTGATTTGGGAATGGGGCTGGAGAATAAAATTAATCAGCCCATGGGGAATTTGTCAGGAGGACAAAGACAGGCGTTGACTTTGCTGATGAGCGTAATGGATGATACCAATATTTTATTGCTCGATGAACCGACAGCAGCACTTGATCCAAAATCCGCGTTGGTGGTTTTAAAACTTGCGGATAAATTAAATAAAGATCTTGGGATAACGACCATATTGATTACACACAATATAAAAGATGCTCACCAATATGGGAATCGTCTGATTCAATTGAACGAAGGCAAAATCCTGCGTGATATGAATACTGATATGAAATCCGGCTTATCGCTTCCGGATATTTTCGAATGGTTTGGTTAACACTCAATTTGAATTGCAAAGAATTTATGAGAAAATTGATTAAAATCAAGCCTTCCCAAACACCGGTTTTCATTCCCCCACAGGGAACAATTATTTCTTTTTTTCCTATATAAATGGCTGATATTCATATACTTACAAAACGGCACCCGGATTGATTCTTAGGGCTGTATGCCAAAAACAACGTCCATAAAGAATACTATTATTACCTGCACACTATTGTTTTTTGTAATCCCTGCAGTTGATGGCGGGACTACAGAAAATTATTTTGCAAGGTTGGATAAAGCGCCTTTAAACAAGCATGTAAAGCAGTTTGTAAAAACTTATATACAGGCAAACAGGAATAATCTTTACAATATAAAAAAGAGAAGCATTTCCCCTTTTATTATGATTGATTCTGTATTTAATCATTATGGTCTTCCTGTTCAGTTAAAATATCTTGCTGTTGTCGAATCTGAGTTGAAAACAAAAGCCGTTTCCAAAGTGGGCGCCGTCGGACCATGGCAGCTAATGCCTAAAACAGCCCGTATCCTGGGACTGAAGG
>DATHNR010000570.1:0-3923 GCA_035485835.1 Puia sp. | reverse complement strand
AGCAGTTTTAACTGATGGTCATGGTAACCGAATATGGCGCAGTCAATGGACACGTGGGGAACAAAGGTCTTGTACCCATTCTCAATAAAATCTTCCAGTTCTTTGAGTGTATTCATAGTTGATGTAAATATAGTGCAAAATTCTATTTGGTAAATTTTGTCAAATAGAAATATTGCACCTATCTTTATTTAGTAATTTTCACCAAATAGAAAAATGAACCTGTATGAACCATAACAGAAGGAATTTTCTTGCCATGACTTCCATGGGCATCGCCGGGGCGGGATTAGCGGCTATGCTGCCTGATTTTGCCCATGCCGGCACTTCCCGGAAAGCGCAACCTTACAAGCTGGCTCTTTCCCAGTTTTCTCTGGCCAGTCAGTTCTGGACAAAACAACTTTCTCCACTTGATTTTCCTGCCAAATCCATGAAGTCCTTTCAGATTGAAGGACTCGATTACTGTTCAATGTTTTTTGCAGATAAAGCAAAAGACGAACAGTTTTTGAATGAATTGAAAAAGCGCGCCCTTGATAATGGTTGTTACAATCTGCGGATCATGGTTGATGGCGAAGGCATACTGGGAGATTTGAATCCGGACGTAAGAAAAAAAGCTGTTGAGAATCACTTTAAATGGATTGATGCCGCAGCCGTGCTCGGTTGTCCCATGATACGGGTAAATGTGGAAGGAGAAGGAAATCCTGCGGATGTTGCCAAAGCTTCTGAAGATAGTCTCCATATGTTACTGGAATATGGAAGTAAATCGAAAATAGATGTTATCGTTGAGAACCATATCGGTATTTCCTGCAATGGGGGATGGCTCGCGGGAGTTATGAAAAATGTTGATAGCTCTCATTGCGGCACACTCGCAGATTTTGGAAATTTTTGTATTAACAGAACAAAACCTCCAACCAACGATATAGCCGGATATATGCAAACAAAATGTTTGGATGAATACGATCGCTACAAGGGTATCCGCGAGTTAATGCCTTACGCAAAAGGCGTTCATGCAAAAACACATGTGTTTGATGCAAACGGGAATGATACTGAAACTGATTTTGCAAAGATGTTTTCCATCATCAAAGATTCAGGCTATAAGGGCTGGGTTAGTGTTGAATACGAAGGCGGCCTGATAAAGATGTACACCAAAGACAACAAATATTTAGATGATGATGCGGGTGTACTTGCTACAAAAAAATTGATTGAAAAAGTTGAAACTGTTTAGACGTCATGTTATGAAAAAATTTAATCAGCGAAGGATTTACTGGGTCCCGGCACTTATTTGCTTATTTCTTTCTATTGCTTCAACGGCCCAGAATGTACACGACACCACGAGTTATATTCAAACGGTTGATATAACAACGGGTAAAATTGATACGGTATTAAGTGTTAAAGGCCGTTATGAAGCCCCTAACTGGCATCCTGACAATTTCCTCATGGTCAATTTCAATGGAAAAATTTACAGGCTTTACCTGGCCGACAAAAAGTTAGCTGAAATTAATACAGGGGCGGTGAATCAAATCATGGATGACCACGGTTTTTCACAGGACGGTAAATGGATAGCAATAACCAGTTTCGATGTTTACAACCCTTCACAAAAAATATACAAATTTTCCATGTACATCCTGCCTTCTGCAGGCGGAGAACCGAAGAAAATAACCACCTCTCAGGATCTTTCTTTCTGGCACGGATGGAGCCCCGATGGTAAAACGATAGCATATTGCGGAGGAGACTTTTCCAACCTGGATGTATACACAATACCTGTGGAGGGGGGAACGCCTAAAAGACTGACTGACGCCAAGGGGCTGGATGATGGTCCCGATTATTCCCGCGACGGCAAGTATATATATTTCCATTCGTACCGCTCTGGCCGAATGCAGATCTGGCGGATGGGCGCAGATGGTTCGCAACAGGAACAAATGACATTTGATGAAAATGCCAACTGGTTTCCTCATCCCTCACCAAATAACAAATGGGTTGCCTACATCGCATATACAACTGATGAAAAACAAAACCACCCGTTTGGCAAAAACGTTAAACTGCGTCTGATGGACCTGAAAACGAAGGTCGTTAAAGATATAACACCCGTATTTTATGGCGGAGCGGGAACTATCAACACGCCTTCATGGAGTCCCGACAGCCGGAAGCTTGCGTTTATAAGCTATTCGGTCAATTAATATTATTGTTTGTGAAGTAAGGTCGCTGATAGTCAGAAAGCTGTTAATTCATTTTGCTTTCTCTTAAAAAAAATTTGCCTGGCGTTAAAGACGATTACCGCAATAAAAATGATTGCGTATCCCATGATCTGCAATAAACTGATTGGCTCATGAAAAAGCATAATGGCTAATATAAAAGCGATGATGGGATTTATATTAAGCAGCATGCCGGCGGTGGATGAATTCATGCCCACAAGCGCATATAAATTCAGGAATAGAGGTATGATGGTAAAGAACACAGCAATGATTCCTATATAAAAGTAAAACTTCCCTTCGGTGGGCGGAGGTCCGCTGAATGCAGGAAAGAAAGGCAGTAGAATTAAAGATGACAATACGATATGGAAAGTGAGTATGATGAATTTGTCGAAGCCGGTATTCTCACGCTGACTGATAAGATAACAGGCATAACTGAATCCTATGACCATGCTGAACAGCATATCGGTTATATCTGCATAAGAAAGCAGTAAACAGCCGGATATACTTAGTAGTACGGCCAACCATTGAAGCTTACTCAGTTTTTCATGCAAAAGGAAAAAAGCCAGAAGGGTAGTTATGATCGGGCAAACCATATATGCTAATGAAGTAGCTTTAATGCTCACATGATTCATGACATAAATAAAGGAGAACCAGTTGCCGGTTAAAAAAATACTGCCCGCAACATTCAGCAACAAGGCCCTCCGCTTTTTCTGAATCGGAAGCTGCTGAAATAACTGAAGTGTTTCCCTGCACTTTTCCCGCTTAAAAAGAAATGTTATCAACAGCATCAGCAACGCGCAGCTGAATACACGGTAAAACAAAATATCCACAGAAGTATAAGCATGTAAGGGCTTAAGTACGAGGCTGAAAAACCCCCAGACTGAGTAGGCGGTTATGGCTGCCAGGTAATATTTCGCAGAATTCAATATGAATTAATTAGGCGGATCAATGTACGCCATTTTATTTTTCGTTCATTCAAAAATAGGATGACTCCTGGTTACTATTATTGATCTTTATGTTTTTTTGGATAAAATATTCAATGATACTTCTAATTCGTCGGAGATTGTGCTGGTTCCTCCAACATTAAAATCCCGCCTGTTTATCCTGAATGTTCCATTAAACAGATAACCCTCATTAGTTAAAGTAGCTGTAAATGGAAAGGAGATATCTTTTGTTTGATTTTTGATGGTAAGCTTCCCGAACATGAATAAATGTTCTTTATTATTTGATGATGTTATTTTAGTGGATACGAATCTGATCCGTGGGTAGTTCTTTACATCAAAATAGGTTTCGCTTCGCAAATGGTTGTCGCGCATATTATTGTCAGTATTGACCGTATTGGCATCAATGCTGACATCAAAATTTGAAGTGGTGAGATCATTGGGGTTGAACTGAATATTTCCATCCAATCCGCTGAATGAACCATTCACACTAAAGCCCAGATTTTTGATCTTAAATTGTACTGATGATCCCTGGTCCTCAGGTTTATATCGGTCCGATGCAAATATTCCTGTTATTGTTAGAAGCGAAAAAATTATAGTCTTCTTCATACCTGATTTATTTAAAGAATTACTTATTGGCATTTTATTAAAAAATGGATTGAATTAAGGACGCATAATTTTATTGTGAAGCCGTATTATCCGGATGAGGATTGCCATGATGACAGGTATTGCAGGTTACTACAAGTGTGGAATCCCCAATCATCGGATGCTTTAGTTTAAAATATTTCCTGTCGAT
>DATHNR010000569.1:0-5999 GCA_035485835.1 Puia sp. | reverse complement strand
GCTTCTGATTGTGACTGAAGATTTTTGTAAGTCGCGTTAAATCCTTCCAAAGAAGCTTTAGCCAGTTCAATACTAATTTCGCGGTAATCTTTTTTTATTTCAAAATACTTCTCTGCTTTTTTGGCCTGGGATTCAAGGGTTTTCAGCTGGTTATTAATTTCAAAAAGCAGGTCCTCTATGCGGGCCAGATCCTGCTCCGTTGCATCAAGCTTCTGCCTCGCTTCTTTTTTTCTCGTCTTATATATAGAAATCCCTGCAGCCTGTTCCAGCATACGACGGCGGCTGTTTTCTTTATCACGGATAATATCATCCACCATGCCCAATTCGATGATGGCATAACTGTCGGTTGAAATACCGGTATCCATAAAAAGGTTCTGGATATCTTTCAAACGACAACTCACGTCGTTGAGCCGGTACTCACTTTCCCCACTTTTATAAAATTTTCGGGTAACCGTTACCGTGCTGAATTCTGTCGGTAACAGATTTCGGGTATTCTCGAACGTTAGACTCACTTCAGCAAGTCCGGATGCTGTACGGTTCCTTGATCCGTTAAAAACCAGGCTTTCCAGATTTTCGGATCGCAAATGGCTGATTTTCTGTTCGCCGATTACCCAGCGGATACTGTCTACAATATTACTTTTCCCGCAACCATTCGGGCCTATGATACCTGTAATTCCTTCATTAAAAAGGATATGGGTCCTGTCAGCAAAACTTTTAAACCCTTTTATATCCAGACTTTTTAAACGCACGGATCTCTATATTGGTACGGGACAAACCTAATCAAAATGCACAAAGGATTACCCTTCTGTTAATAAGTGGTGGATAGTCTTTTAGTCCTCTTTATTCCCTCTGGCCAGTCGTTTTTTTAATTCTGCGATGGGCATATCGATTTGCTTACCCATTACCTGGTTGCCCCGGTACGTAATTACTTTTAACATGACTGCATCTTTAGGTACCTGGAGGGGCTCTTTATAAATCGGATAAAAATTATCCGGATGGGAGTTGTCAAAACTATAATGAATATCCAGGCCCTTTATTTCAGTGCTCAAAGTAATGAGCAGTGAATCGGCGGGATCCTTTCCCACACCAAAGACCGGGTCAAACATTGTCCTTGCATATTTGACATTCTGAAGATCCATCCTGCCGAAATTATTTTCCACTTTTGTTGCGAACCAGTCCCAGTTCTTTTTTGCCCTGGGCGACCATAAGCATTCTGAAACAGCGAGACTTCTTGGCCATACCATATACTGCAGATGTCGGGTATTGTACACCTGTTCGGACCATAAATTTGCCTGACCGCCCAGGATATATTTCGAGTCCACTCCTTCGGGAACGGGCTCGAATTCGTAAGTCTTATTTAATCGCAGTGTAGCGTACACCCGTGGTTCGCTGATCGCATCCCCCTGCATATAGTCGAGGTAAACATAGGTCGTTGGACTCATTACGACCTGGTGACCCATCTGGGCCGCTGCAATTCCACCTTTGATGCCTCTCCAACTCATTACCAGTGCATTTGGCGCAAGACCGCCTTCCAGGATTTCATCCCATCCAATGAGTTTTTTCCCTTTCGATTCAACGATTTTTTCCACGCGTTTCTCAAAATAACTTTGTACTTCTTCCATGGTCTTCAGGTTTTCCCTGGCCATCAATTGTTTGATCGCATCACTTTTTTCCCAGAAGTTTTTAGCACACTCATCACCTCCAACATGGATATATGGGAAGGGAAATAAACCGGCAATTTCGGTAAATACGGTATCCAGGAATGAATAAACTCTTTCATTAGCCGGACAAAGCGTATTATCCTCTCTGGCAACCGGGCCTGGCCAGTCCATAAAACTTTCACCAGATATTACCTGGTAATTCTCTGAACCTTGTGTGCAGGAAAGGTCGGGATATGAAACAATCGCTGCCATGCTATGGCCTGGCACGTCCACTTCCGGCAAAATATTCACGAAGCGGTCCTGCGCATACTTAACCAGAGCGCGTATATCATCCTGTGTATAAAAACCACCAAAATGACGTGGTTCATCTTTTGGAATGGGTGCAAAAGTTCCAAAATATCCCACTCGTTTTACATTCCATGCACCAACGGATGTGAGACGGGGAAGGCTTTTAATTTCAATCCTCCATCCTTCGTCGTCAGTAAGATGCATGTGAAGCAGGTTGAATTTATATTGAACCATCTGATCGATAAAATCTTCCACATCTTTTTTAGTAAAGAAATGCCTGGCTACATCGAACATCAGTCCCCTCCAGGCAAATCGCGGATAATCGGTTATCTCTACCAGGGGAATTTGCCATGAAACATTTTTAATACGGGTATTGCTTTCTATTTCCTGAGGTAGTAACTGCCAAATAGTTTGAGCACCATAAAAAAGGCCGGCTGGTTTATTGGCTGTGACCTGGATACCGGAAGATTTAACGGATATGCGATACCCTTCGTCTCCGATTTCTTTATCGGTCGTTTTATTCAGTACAAAACGGATGGAAGCCGTACTACTAATTTTAGAAATTGAAACTTTCTTTCCTGTTGCAGAAAATTTTGAAAGAATACTGGCAGTTGTCAATTTCAATTCAGGCAGATTGGGAATGCTTATTGAAATGGGATCTGGCAATTTATAATATCCGGCAAACTGTGTGATATTAACGGGTTCGGGGATAATTGAAATTGCTTTCCCCTTTTTCTGTGAGAAGACAAGTAGTTCCGAAAAAATTAGCAGACCAAGCAGGATCGTTTTTTTCATTTAGCAATCGTATTTAAATTTACTTAAAAAGCTCAAAACTTAAGGCGTAAGGCAAAACAAATGTATTATTACAAAAATGTAAAATTAAAAATTCAATTCTCTCATTCTTGCATTTTCTACAGTTACATATTTCTACATTGTATAACGCCAAAGGCGTTATACGTACGGTTCCTGCTGACTAAGGCAATGAAAACTCCCAAGTCCCCAGATGATATCTGTTGAATCCAGTCCCAGGATTTTCCGTTCGGGAAAAGCCTCCTGAATGATCCTCAATGCTTTTTCATCTTTTTCAGATCTGAAAGTAGGGACAACAACCAATCCATTGGCAATATAAAAATTTGCGTACGAGGCAGGCAGGCGCTGGTTTTCATAAATAATCCTATCCGGCATAGGCAGTTCGATAATATTGAGTTGTTTCCCATTCAGCAGCCGCATGGATTTCAAATCTGCCAGATTTTGCCGGAGGATCTCATAGTTTTCATCAGATATATTTTCCTCTACCGCAGCGAGCACAGTGTCTTCGTTGATAAATCGCACGGTATCATCAATATGTCCATCCGTATCATCGCCAACAATTCCGTCTTTTACCCATAGCACCTGATCAATTCCATAATAAGCTTCCAGATAGGCTTCAATTCCACTGCGACTTAATAAAGGGTTTCTGTTTTTGTTCAGAAGGCAGGATTCTGAAGTGATTAATGTTCCCTTCCCGTTAAAATCGACGGATCCTCCCTCCATGATTATTTCCGGGTACAATACCGGAATTTCATAGGCAGTTGCAATAAGTGTAGGGATACGGTCATCCAGGTCGAAAGGCGGATATTTATTTCCCCAGGCATTATAATTCCAGTCGATGATGATTTTCGGCTGTGCGGCTGCAGGATTAATTAAAAAAGCAGGACCATGATCCCTGCACCATGCATCATTTGTAGGATGTGTAAAAAATTTAATTCTGTCCATCTTTACCGAAACTGATTCCAGCTTTTCCATGGCAAAGGATTTCATATCTTCATCTGCCACATTAATATGAACAGCTTCGTTTTCTGACAGGGCTTGAATAAATTGGCAATAAGGCGGAAAAATGGTTTCAATTTTACCCGGCCATGACTCCTCTTTATGAGGCCAGCTTAGCCAGGTCGCAGCATGCTGTTCAAATTCAGCCGGAAATCGGTAACCCAATTCTTTAGGTGTTGGCCGGCTAATTTTCATCAATAAACCTTTTGGTAATGGGCTGATAAGAATCGATCCTTCGATCGCGCAGGAATGGCCAGTGCGTTCGGTAACTATCTGTTTTTGACGTGTCAATTTCCAGTACAATCACTTCTTCTTTGTCATGGCTGGCCTGAAGCAGAATGGTGCCGAAAGGATTGGAAATAAAAGAACCTCCCCAAAATTTCATTGCGCCATTCTGTTCGATCCCGACACGGTTCACGCTTACAACATGCACCCCATTGGCAACTGCATGACTCCGCTGAATGGTTTGCCATGCATTGTATTGTTCTGTATTGGTAGGAAGGTCCTGCGCGGTGGACCATCCGATGGCGGTTGGATAGAAAAGAATTTCAGCACCCATCAGGGAAGTTATCCTGGCGGCTTCAGGATACCACTGATCCCAGCAGATCAAAACACCGAGCTTACCATATTTCGTTGAAAAAACCTTATAACCGAGATCACCTGGCGTAAAATAAAATTTTTCATAAAAAGCAGGATCATCCGGAATATGCATTTTCCTGTACATACCGAGGTATCTTCCATCCGCATCTATTACAACTGTTGTGTTGTGATAGATTCCCTGAGCTCTTTTCTCAAAAAGAGAAGCGATGATCACAATATTATTCTCCAATGCGATTTTCTGTAAAATTTCTGTGGATGGTCCGGGTATGGTTTCTGCGAGTTGGAAATTATTATAGTCTTCCACGTCACAAAAATAGAGAGAAGTAAAAAGTTCCTGGAGACAGACGATCTGCGCACCCTTGCTGACTGCTTCCTTTATTTTTTCGACTGCTTTTTGAAAATTAGCAGTTTTATCTTTTACGCAGGACATCTGCACGATTCCCACATTAACCTTAGTCATAGTCTGAAAAAGTTTGAGGTTGCAATTTAAGCTTAAAGCTCAAAGCGAAAACTTAAAGCGAAAAGCTTTAAGCTTAAAGCTTAAAGCTTAAAACTAATTTGAATTTAATCCAATAAAATATAATTGTGATAAATATGGTTATCCTGTCCTAAAATAGCTTTAGGCTTTAAGCTTAGGAAGCCTGCCCTAAATGCTTGAGGTAAGTTACATGGGAGGCAATGGCATTGTGCACCCTGGCAAATTCGATATATTGAATTCCATGATCAGCGCAAGTTTGCCTGACTATTTTGCTTACCGCAGGATAATGTATATGTGATATCTTCGGAAACAAGTGGTGTTCTATTTGAAAATTCAATCCCCCTACCAGCCATGAAACGAGCCTGTTGTGCGTAGCAAAATTAGCCGTGGTATTCACCTGGTGAATAGCCCATTCGTTTTCAATCTTGTTTGTATCTATGTTGGCTATCGGAAAAGATACGTGCTCAACCGTATGCGCAAGTTGGAAAACAATACTTATTAAAAGACCTGTAACTACAGTTGTTATTAAAAATCCAATTATCCAGGCTCCAACACCTACTACATATATCGGGAGAGCTATGAATATAAAAGCGTGAATTACTTTAAAAACCCAGAAATTAAAATGGTCCATAAATCCCATTTTTTTTAAAGGCACATCCCCAACACGTTTTCTGAAATACTTATTGTAATCAAGTATGAAAATCCAAAGAATATAAAGCATCGCATATAGACCCCAGAAATAAACATGCTGGTATTTATGCAGCTTTAGTCTTTTCTGATTGCTGCTCATACGCATGAAAGGCTGGATATTAATATCGTCGTCTACACCATCCACATTGGTATAGGAATGATGAATAATATTATGTTTATTATGCCAGATAAAACTGTTTCCGCCAAGAACACTGAGTGATAAAGCCGCCATCTGGTTAACCAGTTTACTCTTGCTGAAACTACCGTGACCACCATCATGCATAACATTGAATCCGATAGCCGAAATCACGCAACCGAACAAAATACATTCTACAATGGCGAATAAAACGGGGGGAGTAAAAAATACAAGGTGTACATATAAGCCTATAAAACTGATTCCGAGTACAGCTGCTTTTAGATAAAGTGCAAAATTGCCTGTCATCGATTTTCCCGTCTGGTCAAAATAGGAATTG
>DATHNR010000568.1:0-23228 GCA_035485835.1 Puia sp. | reverse complement strand
TAGACGCACTCCCGGCCATCCTTAACCGAAAAACAGGTCGCGTGCACACCAGTTATGCCCAGGCCGTGGCAGTTACCGGCAGGCTCTCCAGTAATAACCCCAACCTGCAGAATATTCCGGTAAGAACTGAGAGGGGGCGGGAGATCCGCAAAGCTTTTATACCCCGGGATGAAAACCACCTGCTGATTTCCGCTGACTATTCACAAATCGAACTTCGTATCGTGGCCGCTATCAGCGGTGATCCGAATATGTGCCTTGCTTTTAAAGAAAAAAAAGATATTCACAGCGCAACTGCCGCTAAAGTCTTCGGTGTTGAAGAAAAAGATGTTACCAAAGAAATGCGGTATAGGGCCAAAAGCGTAAATTTTGGAATCATCTACGGACAAGGTGCTTTCGGTCTGGCTGATAATCTTGGCATCAGCAGAACAGAAGCAAAAGAAATCATAGACAATTACAAAAAGCAATTCGTGAACATCCAAAAATATATGGATGATACCATTCAGTTTGCCCGCGAAAATGGATATGTGGAAACCCTGATGGGTCGAAAGCGCTGGCTGCGGGATATTAATTCAGGAAATTTCACTGTAAGGGGGTTTGCAGAAAGGAACGCCATTAATTCACCTATTCAGGGGACGGCAGCTGATATGATCAAGCTGGCCATGATCAAGATTCATGAAACCTTCAAAAAAAATAATTTCAAATCAAAAATGTTACTGCAGGTTCATGATGAACTGGTCTTCGATGCCCACCGGGATGAAGTCGAGATCATTAAGCCGATCATTATTGATTGCATGCAAACTGCCCTGCTCTTACCTAACGGAGTACCCGCAGAAGCTGAAATAGGATCAGGCATTAACTGGCTTGAGGCACATTAATTGTGGATAGAATATAGTATATGTTTTATGGGTTTGGAGGAAATTCGGCAACCATCCACCATGAGCCATATACCATTAACTTATAGGCTTTTAGCAACTACGTTTATTTTACTTAATTAACATTTCATTGTAACATAACCATTATACTTTGGGGTTATATAAAAGTCTTATAGTGGTAACCATATTAAATATACACCAACAGCGTTAAGCTTTAGAAGCCCACGTTATTAAGTGAATAATAACCAGGCGATAAGTTAAGCCTGGTAAACTCAAAACATATGAAAAAGTACATTTTACAAACTTTCCTGCTTTCCAGCTGTCTGCTGGCCTTTGGCTTTAGCCGGGCTGCCGATGAATGGCCTAAATTGATCAACACGAGTAATGGGACACAAATAAAAGTGTATGAGCCTGAGCCTGAATCTTTTAAAGGCAATACCCTGATGTTCCGCTCGGCAATTTCAATCCTGGGAAGCGGGAGTAATGATCCTGTTTTTGGTGCATTCTGGGGTACTGCCAAGGTAGAGACTGATCGGGATAACAGGACGCTTACCATTAATAGTCTTGATGTTACTTCTATCAGGATACCTGCGATTGAAGGACAGGACACCATTGATTATATCGATGATGCCCTGGAGTCCAAATTTCCGGGTGCAGCTGGTCCCATATCATTAGATGCAATTGTAGCAACGTTAAATCAGAATCAACAGGAGACTAAAATTTCCCAGGGTATTTCTAACAAGCCGCCCAAAGTTATTTTTGTTACACAGCCGTCCATGCTCGTACTAATAGATGGTGAACCCAGGCTACAGAACAACAAGGATCTTAAACTGGATATGGTAGTCAATACACCATTCACCATTGTAAAAAACAATGATGGCCAGTTTTATCTATACGGTGCGAAACACTGGTATGTAGCCAATGGCGCAACAGGACCTTACACTTATACTAACGGACAGGTGCCGGATAATATTCACAACGTTGAAAATCTGATAAATAGCAAAACGCAGCAAAATAATAACGCAGATAACAGTAAAGCGGCAGCTTCCAATGTGGTTCCGAATATTATCGTAAGCACAACACCAACGGAACTTATACAATCTAATGGTGAGCCGAATTTTACTCCAATACAGGGTACAAATCTGCTTTATGTCAGCAATTCGGATAATGATATTTTTATGGATGAAAACTCTCAGCAGTATTTCGTCCTGATCTCCGGAAGATGGTTTCAGACAAAAAACCTGAATTCTGATAGTTGGAATTTTATCCCGGCTGATCAGCTACCTGGTGATTTTGCAAAAATACCTCCGGGATCTCCGAAAGATAATGTTCTGGCCAGTGTAGCAGGGACCGATGCGGCAAAAGACGCGGTGATGGATGCTGAAATTCCGCAAACAGCCAAGGTGGACCGAAATACGACGACTACTGAAGTTACTTATGATGGCCGGCCAAAATTTACAGATATTGAAGGAACTAATTTGCAATATGCGGTGAACACTTCATCCACTGTTTTACGCAATGGAGGTGATGGTCGTTTTTACGTTGTGGATAATGGGGTATGGTTTGTTTCAGACAATGCGTCCGGACCTTGGGCAGTGAGTACGGTACGGCCTGTTGATGTTGACCTTATCCCACCAAATTATCCGGTGTACAATGCCAAATTTGTAAATATTTATGATGTAGATCCCAATTATGTTTATTCCGGATATACACCTGGTTATTTAAATAGCTATGTATACGGACCAACCGTAGTTTATGGAACCGGATTTTATTATGCCCCATGGTATGGCGCTTATTATTATCCAAGACCCTGGTCATGGGGATTTAATTTCTGTTATACTCCATATTTCGGATGGGGATTTGGTTGGGGATACAGCCCCTTCTGGTTTAGTGTAGGATTCGGTTTTGGTTATGGATACGGTTATGGATATGGATATCATGGCTGCGGCTGGTGGGGTCCTTCATATTATCATCCCGCCTGCTGGGGTGGATGGCACGGAGGTGCAAGGCCTTATGGTTTCTATGGAAATAATTTCTATGTACATAATAATATTCATGTTAACTACGCGAACAATGTATATAGGAGCAGGACCGGTGTATCAAGCCAGAGTTATAATCGCGGAGGAGGTATTGCTTCCAGAACGATGAATTATAATCGTCCGACAACAAATTCAGCAAGCAGGAGTGGAAACGGGACTCCGGGAAATAACAATACTGGAACAAGACCAGGTACTACCGGATTTAATAACAGGACTGGGACCAACGGATCTTTGAACGGCCGTCCCAATGGAACGGGCATGTCAAACAACGGATCGACACGTTCTTCTGTGTATTCAGATCGTCAGGGTAATGTTTATCAGAGATCTCAGGCGAACAGCAACTGGCAACAAAGGCAGAACAGAGCCTGGGCTCCTGTGAATAATAATAATGGAAGATCCCAGACCATGCAGAATCTGGAACGCCAACAAATAAATCGCAGTCGGGGTCAGACTATGTCTCAAAACTTTCAAAGGATTCCTTCCAGTCCTTCATCAGGCGGCTACAGGCCTTCAGGTGGTGGTGGGTCCCACCCATCCGGTGGTGGCGGAGGAGGATCACATTCCTCTGGTGGTGGTGGTTCAAGAGGAGGAGGTGGCGGTGGAAGACGTTAAAGAGAAATAATCAATCCTTAAAATTATTAAAACAAAGACCTGGAAGTTACCCAGGTCTTTTTATTTAAATAAACCACCTTTTAATCTGAATGCCCTAATTCAAATGTCTATTTTTCATAGCTATCATGCTGATAGTAATGTATTTATTCAATTATGCATATTGATTCCTCAGGTTTCTGATTTCATCGTGAGAATACCTGAGCATATTTTGCTGGCCTTTTAAAAGATCTCTTAAAAAAGCCGGCAGCCTGTCTGTTTCCAGCGCTTTTTTATATGCCCTTTGAACAGCGTCTTCACCTTCTTCACAATTTGACAGAATGGTATGCCTGTTTTCTCCAGTAAAAACTGCTTTCACGTCCATCCAGGCGCGGTAAATTTTACCCATTTCGCTGCTTCCTTTCTCCACATCTCCGTGAAGAACCTGTATTTCATTGGCCAAATCAGACTTGATTTGCTGACTTTCTATGATCATCCGGTCGAATAACAATTTCAGATCTCCGTCTCCTGGTTTCAATTCCCTGATAGCACGATTGTAACCGGCAATCCGATCATTATTAATCATCACAAGATCATTTAAAACTTCAGTTACTTCTCTGGATTTTTCCATAAAATGTTTTTAACTATTTACTAATTGCAGAAAAAATCATACCACAAGAAAGTATGGGAGTATGGGAGTATGGGAATGCCTAACTGATTCACCCTGGCTTAAAAAGGTGAAGAGGAATTAGAAAATCTGATCTTCGATTCATACCCCACACTTCCATACTCCCATACTCCCATACTTTCCCTACGCTCTTATACTTGTTTTTTGTTTAACTTGCACCACTTTTAAAACTTAGTTTTTTATTATGGAATATTCCAAGATCATTGCTATAACCGGGCTGCCCGGTCTGTTCGAATTAATAAGTAGCAAATCCGATGGTGGTATTGTACGTTCCCTGGATGATAAAAGCACACGCTTTGTTTCCAGCCGGGTACATCAGTTTTCACACCTTGAAAGTATTGAAGTTTATACAACGCGTCATAATGTAAACCTGGTTGACATTCTGAAGGCCATGGAAAGCAGTAAGGAAAAATTGCCCGATGATAAAGAAGCTTCAGCATTGAAATCTTATTTCGAAAAAGTATATCCTGAGTTGGATTTCGACCGCGTTTATACCAGCGATCTAAAGAAAATGGTTAAATGGTTTTCTGTGCTTTCGAAAAATCAGGTTGAAATTAAATTATCAGAACCACCTGTAGAAGAAGCAGTGGCAGAAGCCCCGGCTCCGGTAGTAAAGGAAAAAAAGCCTGAGAAAAAAGCAGTCGTAAATGAATTAAAAGCTGAAGTAAAATCAACGGAGGAAAAAAAGCCATCGAAAAAACCTTCTGAACCAAAAGCGGCTGAAGTTAAACCTGCTAAAAAGGCTGCTGTGAAAAAAGAATCTGAAAAAGAAAAACCAGTAAAAAAATCAGCACCGAAAAAGGCAGAACCTAAAGAAACAAAAAAATCTGCGGCAAAACCAGCAGCAAAAAAACCAGCAGCAAAGAAGCCGGCTGCAAAAAAGAAATAGTCCGCCATTATCAGAATATGGAATGGCCAGAGATTCCTACCCAAAAAATCAATTAAATGATGAAAACCTTATCTGCAAATATTGAAAAACCTATCCGCGTTTTTCTTCCCGAAAATTTAGTTATCAGTGATTGGAATTCCATCGCTCCTTTTTTCGAAGATCTGGCCGAAAGACCACTAAATACAATAACAGATCTTGAGAAATGGTTAATTGATATGAGTGAACTGGAAGCCGTTATTAGCGAAGACGTTTCCTGGCGCCATATACGAATGACCTGTAATACGGAAGATAAAAAACTACAGGAGAATTTTACTTATTTCATGATGGAGATTCAGCCTAAAATTCAACCCTATGCTGATAGGCTGAATCGTAAGTTGATAGATTCCCCTCTAACATCTTCCCTGAATAAACAGAAGTATTTTACTTATCTGCGATCAGTAAAAAAAAGTATCGACCTTTTCCGCGAGGAAAACATTCCTATTCAATCAGAGCTCAGTGTTCTCGGTCAGCAATATGGCGCCATCTCAGGAAAGATGACTGTTACAGTTAAGGACCAGGAATACACTTTACAGCAGGCCATGAAATTCCTGGAAAATCCGGACCGGCCTTTACGTGAAGACGTATATCGTAAAGTTCAGGAACGCAGGCTCCGTGATAAAGATCAAATCAACAATCTTTACACAGAACTGATTAAACGTCGCGATCAAATAGCCAAAAACGCCGGTTTCTCTAATTTCCGCGATTACAAGTTTGTGGAAATGGGTCGCTTCGACTATACAAAAGAAGATTGTTTCCGTTTTCACGATTCTGTAAAACAGTATGTTCTTCCGCTGGTTGAAATTATTAACCGGTATAAACAAAATAAACTCGGTCTGGATACATTAAGACCCTGGGATGTAGATGCCGAACCGGCGAACCAGCAACCATTGAATCCTTTTAAGACCGGTGATGAACTGCTTGAGAAAACAGTGCAATGCTTCAGAGAACTCCGGCCATTCTTTGCTGACTGTTTGTTGACAATGAAAAAAATGAATCGCTTTGATCTTGAAAGCAGGATTGGTAAAGCCCCGGGAGGTTATAATTGTCCGCTGGCAGAAACCGGTGCTCCTTTTATATTTATGAATGCAGCCGGACAAATGCATGATGTTACCACGATGGTACATGAAGGTGGACACGCAGTTCATTCATTTCTTTCACATCATTTGGAGCTGAGCGCCTTCAAAGAATATCCAATGGAAATAGCTGAAGTTGCCAGCATGGCCATGGAACTTTTCAGTATGGAAAACTGGGAGATTTATTTTAAAAACCCGGAAGATCTCAGGCGTGCAAAAATTCAACAGCTTGAAAGAGTCATCACCATTTTCCCATGGATCGCGACCATCGACAAATTTCAACATTGGGTTTATGAAAATCCAAATCACGATTTTGAGCAGCGAACCGAAAACTGGTACAGGATCTATAATGAATTTAGTTCCAAAACCATAAACTGGGACGGGCTTGATGATTATCAAAAGAATATCTGGCAAAAACAATTGCATTTATTTGAAGTGCCTTTTTATTATATCGAATATGGAATTGCACAACTCGGAGCAATCGGGATGTGGAAACAATTCAAGAAAAACAAAGAACTTGCGCTGGATCATTATACGGAGGCTCTCTCACTGGGAGGAACAAAAACTCTCCCTGAATTGTATGAGGCAGCCGGATTAAAATTTGATTTTTCCGGTTCATATATTAAAGAACTGATGGATTTTGTAGAAGAAGAAATTAAAAAACTTGTGAATTGAGACTTATATAACACATGATTAACATGTGTATTGATCGTAGAAATACCACTAAAATGGTAGTGAAGTTTCTTGCGCGATTGGATGCAGGACTATATATTTGCAATAAACGCTTTAGAATCCTTTTTTCAAAATAGCTACTAATCAGAGCCTTAACCAAAAGTCCCGGTGTTTCCACATCGGGGCTTTCTTTTTTAATTATTAGTTCGCGGTTTCTTTCAGCAATTCATCAATCTCTTTTTCCATTTCTGATATTTCATCTTTTTTAAGTCCATCGACAATAGATCTGACATATCCGTTTTTATCAACGAGAGCAAAAAATTGCGTATGTATAAACTGTTCGTCAATCGGTGAAAGATTATTTTTTGGATCATCCAGCAGATAACTCAATCTCGCCGCCAGGTACAATGAATCTTTCGTCCCGGTAAGAAAAATCCATTTCGGAGCTTCAACTCCCAACGAGTCGGCATATTGTTTTAATCTTACCACACTATCAGTCTTTGGATCTACAGTGTGGGAAAGTATTTTAAAATCCGGCTCATTCTTATATTTTTCATAAACAGATTTAAGGTTCGAATTTAATTTGGGACAGATTCCATGACATGTAGTAAAAAAGAATTCTGCGATATAAACTTTCCCTTCGACGTCTTTATTGGTAATTCGTTCCCCATTCTGATTCAAAAATGAAAATGACTTCACTTTATTTAACTGCGGTAAACCCACTTTCCCAAAACCAGGAATTAGTTTAGTAAGCATGAAATAAAATCCGAGGATCAAAACGAGAAAAAACAGGGAGTAGAATAAGATCTTTTTAGTCATGGTCTAAAATTACTCCAGGTAAATGGGAGCAGAAAGTTTAACCCTAAAAACTATCTTTGCAGACCATTCATGAAACTTAAAATCAACGGTGATCTCGTCGGAATTGGAGCTTCTTTAGCCTGTGCTGTGCATTGTGCTATTTTACCCGTTTTCCTTTCAGGTTTATCAATTTTTGGAGTTAATATCATCCATAATTTCTGGTTTGAATCAGGGATGATCCTTTTTGCCTTTGCTGTGGGTATGTCTTCCCTCCGCCATGGATTTATCCGCCATCACAACAGATATATTCCTTTTTTACTCTTTATATCTGGAATGTTTTTTCTGCTTGTGAAGCAGTTTTGGCATGAATATGAGATGATTTTGCTCCCTTTTGCCCTTATTTTGATCATTTCGGCCCATATTTTCAATTTTCGGTTCATCCGGAAATATGCAGGAAAAAGAGAAGAAATGCTTCAAAGTGGTTGCTTACACCATGTAACGGGTCAATAAATTGGTACATTCAATTAACTGTTAACAGGTTTAAAAGACTACCGTGTTTAATTACCTTAAGTTTTTTTTGACCGTATTCCGACGATGTCCCGCATATTGCGGGATGGCGCAAGCGTCCTGAGATTTAGCAAAGGCGGTAAGCTTTGGGCTTGAAATAGGCCTAAAATGACTAATTTTGCACTCTAAATTGTGAGTTATGATAAAAACTGGAAATCCGGTCATCAGCATTTATACTGAAATGACCCCCAATCCCGAAACAATGAAGTTTGTCGCAAATAAGCTTCTTTATCCCGGGAAAAGTATAGATTTTCCTGATGTTGAATCTGGCAAACCTTCTCCTTTGGCGATTGAACTGTTTGGATTTCCATTCATCAAGAGCATTTTCATCGCCAGCAATTTCGTTACGCTAACGAAAACTACTGATACTGACTGGGCTGATGTAATACCCTCCATCCGACAGTTTCTGAAAGAATACCTGGAAGATGGAAAACCCGTGGTCAATGAAGAAGAAATCACCGTTGCCCATACAGATGGCAACGCAATAGGAGCAGACGATGATGATGTTGTAAAAAGAATTAAAGAACTTCTGGAAAGTTATGTAAAGCCTGCAGTTGAAATGGATGGTGGAGCAATTCAATTCAGAAGTTATAATGAAGGAGTAGTCAACCTGATGTTACAGGGATCCTGTTCCGGATGTCCTTCTTCAATGATCACCCTGAAAGCAGGAATTGAGGGTATGATGAAACGAATGATTCCCGAAGTGAGGGAAGTGGTTGCCGAAGCAGAATAATGCAGCAAATCATATCGCAGTTTCTCAACGACATCCATCAAACCACCTGGCTTGAGTTTATCGCTGTTATCACTGGCATTGCCAGTGTAATTTTCTCCCGAAGGGAAAATATCCTGGTTTATCCGGTCGGCATGGTGAGTACAGGAATTTTCATCTGGCTTTATATTACACACGGACTATACGCTGATGCTTCTGTAAATTTCTATTATACAGTTATGAGCATCATAGGTTGGGTGATGTGGGCACGAAAAGCAGAAGGTAAATCCATATTACGTATAACGGCTTCCACTAAAAAAGACTGGATACATTCATTTATCTTTTTTTTCGTTTGCTGGGCAATTTTATATTTCCTGCTAAGTCGTTTTACCGACAGTACTGTTCCCATTGCTGATAGCTTCACTTCGGGTGCTGCATTTACCGGCATGTGGCTGATGAATAAAAAGAAACTTGAAAACTGGACCTGGTGGATCATTACCGATCTGGCCTCCATTCCTCTTAACTACTACAAACACCTTGTCTTCACCAGTTTTCAGTACCTGGTTTTTCTGATCCTTGCAGTTATGGGTTATATTACCTGGAGAAAAAAGATCATGCATGCCGCAACCTAAAAAAATTGTGGTCACCGGTCCCGAATCAACAGGCAAGAGTACGCTTTGCGAACAACTTGCAAAAAAGTATAACACGAATTGGGTGCCTGAATATGCACGGGAGTATTTGTTGAAATTAGGGCGTCCTTATACTTATGATGATCTGCTTATTATTGCCAGGGGACAACTCGAGCAGGAAGACCGTATAACAGCTTCATCAAAATCACCACTGGTTTTTATCGACACAGACATGTACGTCATGAAAGTATGGTGTGAATATGTTTTTGGGAAATGTCATTCTTTTATTCTGGATGAAATCGTAAAAAGGAAATACGATGTATACCTGCTTTGTAATACAGACCTGCCCTGGGTTGCAGATGAATTGCGTGAATACCCGGACCTCGAATCGCGGGAACGACTGTATCATATGTACAAAGATCTGATGGTAAATCAATCTACACCCTGGTTTGATATTAAAGGAGACTATGAGCAAAGATTATCGAATGCGATATCCTTTATTAATGTGGTTAATGCTGAGGTGTAGAAAATGAGGGAAAGCGGAAATTAAATTATTAATGACAATGTGAAAATGCATTGCGTTGCGCGTTACGCGTTAAGCGTTAAGCGTTAGGCTTATTGCAGGAGCTTAACAACATCAGGGTCATCCTGCAAATGATACATCTGATTAATTATCCAGGGATAGCGCGCGGCCACATGTTTGGAGAGTGGTTTAACAGTAAATATTTTCGGGTTAGGCAGGCAACCGGCAATCATCGCTGCTTCGCTGCGTGTTAATGTTTTTGCACGAATATTAAAATAATGCTGTGCTGCCGCATCTATTCCAAAAACTCCTTTTCCCATTTCGCTCACATTTAAATACATCTGTAGAATTCTTTTCTTTCCCCATAAAGACTCTATCATAAAAGTGAAATATGCCTCTAACGCTTTCCTGATCCAGCTCCTGCCCTGCCACAAAAAAACATTTTTAGCCACCTGCTGGGAAATGGTACTGGCACCATGAAGCGATTTACTTTTCTGATTATGTTTCATTGCTTTTTCGATGGATTTGAAATCAAACCCGTCATGATCAGGAAAAAGCTGGTCCTCCGAAGCTATTACAGCCAGTTTGGCATATGGCGAAATTGCATCCATCGAAACATAATTTCTTTTCAAACCATAACCATGAAAAAGACTGCTGAGCTGGGTAAGCGTGAAAGGAGGATTAATCCATTTCAAAATCAGGATGTAGAAAAATTGCAGAAAAAATAAAAACAGAAAGATTCGTTTGATCCATCTCCAGGTTCTCGGAACAATTCCTTTCGTTTTAATGGGCATCGGGTTGCTTTGCGGGTTGGGTTGTATTCGAAGGGTTGCCGGTCGATATACTTTTCGGCCGAAGGTTCAGATAATGTAAAGTATATTTTTTACCGATTGGATAATTTTTAAATCTTGCAGAACGCAATAAAATTCCTGTTATTATAAATGCTCCGGCGGTAATATAGCCGGAAGCTTTTATCCAGGAACCAGCCGGTTCATTGGTATATATGCCGTTGATAACATTTAAAGCAAGTATCCCGGCCCCTGCTATAATTAAACCTGTTCCCCAGTTTTGTAAATGTAATTGCGAAAAGTCTTTTCGTAAGCCGTCGATCTCATTAACGTGAAAAGGAATATTATTAATATACACGCTGTCATTCTTTAAATCAGTAAGTGTTCCGCCCAGCCATTGATCGTATACTGTATGAATCATGATCGTCTCACCCGGTGCATAAGTTTTAATATTTCTCCCATTTTTCTGAAGAATCAATACATCTGTTTGAGAGAGACATATCATGGGTATCAGAAAAAATATCGCCGTTATGATTTTCTTCATAATTAAAAACAAAGCTACCCCATTATTTCATTTCGGCCTGTGTTCAAGAAAAATCACTCCATATAATAATGCCATTCCAAAAGCCACCAGAATGGCGCCTGATATTTTATTTATAATGGAAAGATTATGAACAGTCAGCTTCTTACGTAAATTTCCCGCCATCATTACTTTGCCCACATCTGCTCCCATATTTATCAGGAGACAAACTGAAAAAATTACTACTCTTTGCTTTAGGGTATGCGTTAACGAAAGAACGGTAGCATTACCCAGCCAGAAAATCAGGACACCCGGATTGAGCGTATTAATGATAAACCCGGAAGCAAAAATTCTCGCCATCTCATAAAAACTCAAATGATCGGCGTGTTCGAGGTCACCGGTCGATTTAATAAGCACTTTTTTAAAAAAGAAAAAATAGACCCCCATGGCAATCAGAAAACCGCTTCCAGCATACCCGATCGTCTTTTGATGTTCCAGCAGCCTGGCTACCCATTCAGTAAATACATTGCTGAGTGTTACCAGAATAATATCGCTTAGCCAGACCCCGGCTACAAAACTGAAACCACCTTTATGGCCAACCGTAATACTTTGCTTTATAATAGTGAAAATGATCGGTCCGACAGATAGTGCAAGCACAACTCCGAGCGCTAATCCTTTCAATATGGCTTCGACCATGCGTTATATATTTTACCGGTGGTTGAAAAATACTGGAACCTCCGGAAAATTGAAGAATAATTCTCATTTTAATAAATAATTAATAATGCGCTCTCACATTTTCCTTTTCCAGAAAGCTTTGCCAGTCCTTTAACATTTTACCCTTAAGTACGCGGGGAAATTTATGCTGCCCACCTTCTTTGCCGACTGATCGCATAAAATCTATGAAGATCTCCGGCGGAAGTACTTTGACCGAAATATCTTTGAGAGCACTTTTTCTTTCTACCGCATAATCATCATTTAAGCTTTTGAGTTTCTCATCCAGTTTTTCCGCCAGTACCAGCGGGTCCAGTTCTATTTCCGAAGACAGCCACCATTGATGTGCAAAAAATAACCCATGTGGTATGCCGGCTACTGTGAATTCTGGAATTGAAATGTTTAGTTCCTCACTTACAAATTGAATGGCCTGATTCATATTATCCACACTGAGATGTTCTCCTACAAGGCTAAGATATTGTTTTGTGCGGCCGGTAATAATGATTTCGCTTTTCTCCTTATCCGTAAAACGGATCGTATCTCCAATCAGATATCGCCATGCACCTGCAGCTGTGCTGATTAAAAGTGCATAATCACGACCTTCTTCCACCTGATGAATTTCCAGGGCCTCCGGGTTTTTAATAATATTCCCATCTGCATCAAAATTCTTATTATCGAAAGGGACAAATTCAAAGAACAGGTGTTGATAAGTTACCAGTCTTAAACCTCTTTCATCCTGACGGTCCTGGTAAGCGATGAAACCTTCGGATGCAAGATAGGTTTCTATATACGTAATGGGTTTACCTAAAAGTTTTTCAAATCCAATTTTATATGGTTCAAAGGAAACTCCCCCGTGAACAAAAAATCCCAGGTTAGGCCAGATCTCATGTATGTTCTTCAGGTTGTAACGTTCGATTATTTTCTCCAGACACATTTGTATCCATGCGGGGACTCCAACAATAAATCCAATATCCCATCGCGGAGCCTGCTCAACAATTTCTTCCAGTTTTTGAGACCAGTCCCTTGTCCTCGCAATTTTTCTACCGGGTTTATAGAAGGGGCTGAACCAGAATGGAACTTTCTTTGCAGATATTCCGCTAAGATCACCTTCATAATATCCCGGACCTTTCTGAAGATCCGTACTTCCGCCGATCATCAGCCAACCCTTACCAATACTTTTTACAGGAATATCCTGGTAATTACGAAGGCTTAACAATTGGCGCACCATTACAATGCGGTTTCCGCGTAACAGGTCGTTCGTAACAGGAATATATTTACTGGCGGCTTCTGAAGTACCGGAGCTCAGTGCATAATATTTTATTTTACCAGGCCAGCAGATATCAGGTTTACCCTCAAGGGTTTTGTACCACCATTCTTTGTAGATCTTGCTGTAATCAAATACGGGAACGTTTTCCTGAAAACTTTTAACAATATGCCGGCTCATCATAATACTGTCAAAATGATATTTCTGTCCAAATTCAGTGAAGCGTGCTTTTTTCAATAATTTTTTCAGGACTTTCATTTGCTGGCGCCGTGGAGATTTTTTCGGCAATCGCAATGCCCGAGCCAGAGAATTGGGTAATTGTACATCAATTAACGCCATTGATTATCGGGATATTAGTTGATTTCAAATTTAGCCCTTTTTAAGCTTAAGGCCTAAAGCTCAAGGCTTAAAGCTTTTTGGTAAGAATTAAGGCATCGGTCCAATTGTACTCAATGGATAGAGCAAAATCGGGTCACTTTCATTATTCGTTTTACTGATGGCCGTGACAAAAAAACGGCCCTGTGGCTGATTGAGGAGTTCTTTCAAACTGAAAGCCATATTCGCCGGCTGATTACCTGGAATGAATTGGAATACGCGGGCAGAATCAATATTAAAGGCTGCTTCTGCTTTGTAAACAGCAAATCCTTTCAGCTCATCAGTAAGTTTTCCCTTTTCAAAAGAAAATACCAACGAATCATTATTACTTGTGAAATGCACCACGGGTATGGATGGCCGAACACTGTCGATCCAGGGCATCGGCGCAATCAGGGCAGGATAATTATAGAAATTATCACGCAGTGTATCGTTCCATCCGTTTGCATTTCTATAAAATGAAACGCTGCTGAAATAAACCTGTCCGCCAATTCCCGGAAGATCGCGTATCGCGCGAAGCTGCCGCGGAAGCTGGTCCTTATCCTTCCAATATATATTCGAACCTGCACGGTAAATACCGAGACCGACATAACAGGGACGATCGAAATGATTCCTGTTCCACCAGTCAAGCAAAACACCGAACGGTGCATTTTTTTGTTCAAATTCCCAATATAATTGTGGCACTACATAGTCGATCCAGCCATTTTTTAACCAAAGAAGAATGTCCGCATAAAGATCATCATAGTTAGTTTGACCAGCATGCGTATCGCTTCCCAAAGAATCCCTCGACTGGTTTCTCCATACACCAAAAGGACTGATCCCGAATTTACAGGTTTTCCTCACCTCACTGATAGTGCGCCTCAGCATAACGATGATTGAATCCACATTACTTCTTCGCCAGGTTTCCTTATCCATACCCTGACCGAATTTCGCAAAAGAAGTGTTGTCGGGAAATTCTACAGAGCCGATCCGGTACGGGTAAAAATAATCATCAAAATGAATTCCATCAATATCATAACGGCTAAGCATATCCCTGATAACGGAAGTGACATAAGCCTGCACATCCTTATTTCCAGGATCAAGATATTTTGTGTCACCATATGTAATGATCCAGTCAGGATGCATTTTACTTACATGGTTCGGAGCAATGGATGATTGTTTAATATGTTTAACAATACGATGTCGTTTGTGGCCGATCCGCTTGTATGTAACAACTGTACGTGCTATCTGAAAGACTGCCCGGTAAGGATTACACCATGCATGAAATTCCATTCCTCTTTTATGAGTTTCGCTGATCATAAATTCCAAAGGATCATAATATGGTATGGGCGCTTTGCCCTGCTTTCCCGTAAGCCATTCACTCCATGGTTCAATAGATGAAGGATAAAATGCATCGCAGGCCGGTCTGACCTGAACAATTACCGCATTCATTCCATTGCGCTGATGCATGTCGAGTTGACGGATAAATTCTGCTTTTTGCTGTTCGGTACTGTAATCGCCGGCACTTGGCCAGTCAATATTATCTACAGTTGCAATCCACACCGCCCTGAATTCATATTTAGGTTGGGAAAAAGCTGTACGGAAAGAGAATAACAGAAAAACGAGAAGGAATCTTTTCATAATGATCTATCCGGTAATGGGGATTTCTGCAGATTTTTCTTCCTGATCATTTTCGCCCGATCTTATTTTATCGAGAATAACATTCAATTGCCGGGCTTCTTCTTCACTGAGGTATTTAAAAATCGATTCCATTTCATCATTTAATCCATCCATTGTTTGTAATAGTTTTTTTCCTTTGTCGGTAAGCAGAATGTCAACCAGCCGCCGGTCTTCATGACAAATTGATTTTTTGACCAACCCTTTTTTTATAAGCCTGTCCACTATGCGGCTTGTATCGCTCATTTTATCCAGCATTCTTTGTCTGATCTGCAGTGTAGACAGGGGCTGGGCGGCACCTCTTAGTATGCGCAAAATATTAAACTGTTGCTGCGTGATATCGAAGGGCTCAAAAAGTTTATTCACTTTTTCATTCAACCAGTTATATGTATATATAAGATTGATGGTTGATTTCTGATGTTCTGAGCGAAATACTTTCTGATGAATTTCTTTCTCTAAACTCATAAAATAATTTGATAAACTTAAATCCCCCACACTCTCATCCGCCTTCGCTTCGCTACGGCGGACGAAGCACTCTCACACTCTCACACTTTCCTCAGTCTCCCCACACTTTTACTCCTTCGCTGCAATTGGCACAAATATCAATTTCCGCCCTTCCCTTTAAAATCTTCCTGCGAAAATCGAGGTATTCCGGTTGTTTCCAGATTTCTTTGAAAGATTTATTTTTCAAATCACCCATCCGGTGTTTTGCATCCTTATCAAAGCAACAGGGCACCACCAGTCCGTCCCAGGTAATAACCGGCGAATGCCAGAGACGCCAGCAATGATTCTGCATCGGATTTTTTGATTCAAAGCTTCCATCGGATTTTTTTCTATATCTCGAAAGGGTGGAATGTTGTGGAATGAGCTGGTTCGGGTCGCTGGCATAATCATATATCTGGGCTGTTTTGTACCGAATGCCATCCACGCCGGTTTTCTTTGCCAGCTCTTTTGCTTCCAGGAGCTGGTGTTCATTGGGCCTTACTACCAGGAACTGAAAGAATATGTAAGGTGTATTACTTTTTAGTTTCTTTTTCCATTTTACTATGTTGGCTGTTCCCGACATCACTTTTTCCAGGTCGCCCCCTATACGGTATTGGCTATATACTTCCTGTGTAGTACCATCGAGTGAAATGATGAGGCGGTCCAGACCACTCTCCACGGTCATGCGTGCATTCTCATCATCCAGATAATGTGCGTTTGTTGATGTGGCAGTATAGATTTTTTTTGAACCGGCATATTTTACCATTTCAAGAAAATCAGGATTCAGATAGGGTTCTCCCTGAAAATAAAATGTGAGATACACTAATTCAGGCGCCAGCTGGTCGATCATCTGCCGGAAAAAATTCTTTTCAAGCATACCGCGCGGACGGGTAAATGACCGGAGTCCGCTGGGACATTCCGGACATCGCAGATTACAGCTTGTAGTAGGTTCGAAGGAAATGGATATAGGCACGCCCCATTGAATCGGTTTTCGTGTCCATTTACTCAAATAATAACTGGATAATACAAGGATCCCGTTCCAGAAGCGCCGGATGCTCAGCTTGGAAAAAAGATTGATCGCATCATTCAGATTGAAATTTGCCATATACTTAGTAAAATTAGTTTTAAATGTGGAAAGCCGGAAGCTCTTATACTGGTATTTCGTGCAACGGCTGATTATATTTGCAAACGTTTATTCATCGTAATGGCCAAAAAGAAGAGCAGGATCTGGAAGATTATCGTTTTCATGTTCAGTACCGCTATTATCATTATGTTGATTGTGATAATCGCTCAATGGGTACTTCAAAGAAGAACATCGTTTGTAGAATATCCTGAGTTCGGCATCGATATCCCGGTGAATTATTCAGTTCATGGTATCGATGTTTCGAAATACCAGGAAGTTGTCGACTGGCAATCGGTGAAAAATATGCGGGTGCAGGATGTGCATATCAGTTTTGTATTTGTGAAAGCGACCGAAGGATTGGGAAATGAGGACCAGATGTTCAGCCGCAATTGGAAAAAAATCAGGGAAGCCGGATTGATTCGCGGCGCATATCATTATTTTCTTGCAACCAAAAGTGGAAAAGCGCAGGCAGAGAATTTTATCAATTCGGTAACCCTTATGCCGGGAGATCTGCCACCCGTGCTGGATATTGAACAAACTTATGGAGTGCCTCCCGATAAATTAAGGCAGCGTGTAAAAGAATGGCTTCAAACCGTACAATCGTATTATGGAACTGCACCTATTATTTATACCAATGTCGATTTTTATGAAAAATATTTGAAAGACGATTTTGACGGTTACCTGTTATGGGCTGCGCATTACCTTCAACCTTCACAGCCCCGCATTTACAGGAGTTGGAGTTTCTGGCAGCATAATGAAAAAGGCAGGGTAAATGGTTGTTATACGATTGTTGATTTCGATGTCTTTAACGGCGATTCACTGGAATTCCAGAAATTGCTATTAAACCGGTAAATACTTACAATGAAAAAAGTCTACTGTGTCGCTACCTGTGGTACCTGTCAGAAGATTATCAAAGATGCAGATCTGAATAAAAAAGGATTTATTAATCAGAACATAAAAGAAGAAAAGATCACTCCTGAACAATTGGATGAAATGAAGAATATGATCGGTAGTTATGAAGCGCTCTTTAGCAGGAGGGCCCTGAAATATAAATCCATGGGACTGAAAGATAAAAAACTCACAGAGAAAGACTATCGCGATTTGATTCTTCAGGAATATACTTTTCTGAAAAGGCCCGTCGTTATTTCTGGTAAGAAAATATATTCCGGAAGCGAAAAGAAAACAGTCGCCGAAGTCTTAAAGCTAAAATAGTCCACATTTTCAGAGACAATATAGGAACCTTACAGGAACCTTATAGGGACCCTTCTCTTGTTTGACAAGGGCCTGCTCAAAGCAGGCTATAAGCCTGACAATTACTGATCTTTTATAATTCTAAGTTTCGCGTAATTCAGCATGATCTTTTTCTCACCGCCGAGCTTGAAGTTTACTGTTGCGATCGGATTATGCGCCGAGCCCTCCATACGAAGCACTTCACCGAATCCGAATTTCGGATGTTCAACCTTATCTCCGGCGGCCAGATCACTTGTATCACTGGGTACAAAATCCGCTGAAGGTATGTGAACCGGTGCAGGCGTTTTGGCCGAAGAAGAAATATAACTTGGTTTGGATGGCTCGTGACTTTTTGTAGAAGAACCATCGCCTGTTCCATAACCCCTGTTGAGACGATCATATGCCGGTCGCCCTGACCAGGAACCGATTTGATTTTTTATTCCTCCTCCGGCATAACTACGATCCAGTTGATCATCTGGAATTTCTTCAATAAACCTGCTGGGATCATTTTGTATTACACTTCCAAACCGATAACGTGAATTCGCATATGTAATCCAGAGTTTATGTTTTGCCCTGGTGATCACAACATAAAAGAGACGCCTTTCTTCTTCCAGTTCTTCCCTTGTGTTGATGGACATGGCATTGGGAAAAAGAGATTCTTCCAAACCTGCGGCAAATACACAACTGAATTCAAGGCCCTTGGCTGCATGTATCGTCATCAGCTTAACCGTATCAGCGTCCGGATCTTTCTGATCCGTGTCAGTAAGTAAGGTGATCTGTTGCAAATAGCCGGAAAGTCCCGCCCGGCCTTTTTGTGTTTCCTGTGTATCAGCGGAATCTATCAATATTCCGTCTTCATCAATAATACTGCGATTTTGCTGATCATCCACCCATTCCTTGATACTGTTTAGTAGTTCCTGGATATTTTCATAACGGGCAAGACCCTCCGTAGTTTTATCGTTGAATAATTCTTTGACGATATTTGTTTGTTTTCCGACATGCATAGCCACCTCATAAGCGTTTTTTGTATTCAGCATGCTCGCAAAACTTTTAATCATCTGCACAAATTGTTCAATGGCTTCCAGTGTACCGGCCTTATATCCCATGGAAGATGCGTTGCTAAGCACCTCCCACATGGAAATATTTTTATCATTGGCCAGAAGTATGGCTTTATCAAGAGAAGTTTTACCAATACCGCGTGCAGGGAAATTGATGATCCTTTTTAAAGATTCTTCGTCATTGTGATTTACAATTACGCGGAGATAAGAAATAAAATCCTTGATTTCTTTGCGCTGATAAAAACTGATACCTCCATATATCGTATAGGGAATAGCCATTCTTCTCAGGCTTTCTTCAAATGCACGGCTTTGGGAATTGGTGCGGTATAAAATCGCGAAGTCGCGGTTATTAAAATGATTGCGAAGTTTTTGTTCCTGGATCGTATCGGCAACAAATTTCCCTTCATCGTTGTCGGTCATCGTTCTTACGAGGCGGATTTTTTCACCTTCCAGGTTTTCTGTCCACAGGTTTTTCGGAATCTGTCCTTTATTGTGTTTGATCACTTCATTGGCTGCTTTTATGATACTTTGTGTGCTCCTGTAATTCTGTTCCAGCTTCACCACTTTTACATCTTCATAATCTTTCTGAAACTGTAAAATATTTTCGATGGTAGCACCGCGAAAACTATAAATACTTTGGGCATCATCGCCTACAACACAAACATTTTCGTATACCGCACCCAGTAATTTTATTATTTCGTATTGCGCGGGATTCGTATCCTGAAATTCGTCGATCAAAATATATTTGAACTTGTGCTGGTATTTATGCAGGCTCTCCGGAAAATTTTTCAACAATTCATAAAACTTCAGCAACAGATCGTCAAAATCCATGGACCCGTTCTTAAAACAACGTTTGGCATAAGCTTCATAAATCTGTGCGATAGCCGGCCGGTTGCTACGGGCGTCTTCCTGCTGTATATAATAATCCGTTGCATATTCAGCAGGTGAAATCAGCCCGTTTTTAGCCTGGGAAATACGGTTATAAACGATATTGGGCTTGTAGTGTTTATCATCCAGGTTAAGTTCATTCACTACGGTCTTCACTACGCTCTTTGCATCGTCCGTATCATAGATGGTAAAATGATGGGGATAGCCCAGTTTGGGTGCTTCAGCCCGTAAAATCCGGGCAAAAACACTGTGAAAAGTTCCGATATAGAGGTTTCTCGCTTCATTATTCCCGAGAATGCGTTCTACCCTTTCCTTCATTTCTTTTGCCGCCTTATTGGTAAAAGTGAGGGCCAGTATATTAAATGCATCCACACCATTCGAGAGCAGATGAGCAATCCTCGTTGTCAGCACTTTTGTTTTACCGCTTCCCGCGCCAGCTATAATCATCAGGGGACCGTCTATATGCAAAACTGCTTCTTTCTGTGCTTCATTCAATCCTTTAAGATAATCCTGCATGCTTGCAATTTACGAACTGCCGTTGGCAGAACCACGAGTTAAATTATTCCATGAATGTTTATTTGACCCTGCTCATAAGGGTTTTAAATGCGGGTAAGTTTTTTACGGCTCCACTGCGAGATGACATCGTTTTTTGAAGTCAGAATGAGCCGGCCATTTTTAAAATGGTATCCATCAATTTTCAATAAATTTTGTAAAAAAGATAATTCATCATAGCCGGGACAAAACATCCTCGTTGTAATCATTTTATCGCTTATGTGAAGGGTGCTGTCAGTTGCAATAAAACTACCCGACATCTGGTTGCATCCTGTAGTTCCCGAAAACCGGTTTTGTTTTATATCGAACAGAATTTCAGGTGCGCGATTATTTGAAGAATCATTTACCGAAACGATTTGTAAATACCATTTTCCATCAAGATCTGAAACTGACCAGGACTTATTATTCAGAGATTCCGTGGTTGGTTTAACCTGGGCACTTATCATTAAAAGCGGTACAAATAATAAGGCCATCCATTTAAAAGATTTTAACTTTGGTAGCATATTTGATTTACATCTATAATCATACCCAATCATGCCAGGATTTGAATTTTTTGGTGAAGAAGAACGTAAGGAAGTAAATGATGTTTTATCTACCGGGATCCTCATGCGATACGGTTTTGATGCAGCACGTAAAGGTATTTGGAAATCCCGTGAACTGGAGCAGGCGCTCTGCACCAGGTTGAATTGCGGATATGCACAGCTGACTTCCAGTGGTACCTCCGCGCTTACCACAGCACTCGCTGCCCTGGGCATTGGAGCCGGAGACGAAGTCATCATGCCTTCTTTCACATTTGTCGCCAGTTTTGAAGCCGTGCTAAGTGTTGGAGCAATACCTGTTCTGGTTGATGTAGATGATTCACTGACTATGGATCCTGTTTCAGTAAGAAAAGCATTAACATCTGCAACTCGTTGTATAATGCCTGTGCATATGTGCGGCAGTATGGCGGATATGGACAAAATTCAGGAAATATGCCGCGATCATAAACTTCTTTTACTGGAAGACGCCTGTCAGAGTATAGGAGCTTCTTATAAAGGAAAATATCTGGGTACCATTGGTGATGCAGGGACACTTTCGTTCGATTTCGTCAAAACCATTACCTGTGCCGAAGGCGGCGCAGTTTTAACAAATAATAAAAACATCTATATAAATTGTGACGGCTATACTGATCATGGACATGACCATATTGGAAATGACCGTGGCGCAGAGCAGCATCCTTTCATCGGATACAATTTCAGGATTTCGGAATTACATGCTGCTGTCGGATTAGCACAGTTTCGCAAACTCGATAACTTTCTTTCGATTCAAAAGAAAAATCATCAGTTTTTACAGTCAGAACTTGCAAAAATTCCAGGTGTAAAATTCCGGACAATACCTGATCCCGCCGGTGACAGCCATACTTTCCTTAGCTGGTTCATGCCCAACGAGGAACTGACCCAGGCAGTCGTTTCTGAAATGAAAGCAAGGCAGATCTTTGGTGGCAATTTCTACTGGTTTGAACATAACTGGCATTATATCCGTAAATGGGATCATCTGAAAACAGATAAAACCCTCAATCGCCTGAATCCAGATCAGATTACTGCCGTTAAAAAACTCAATACCCAGGATTTCAGCAAAAGTGATGCTGTGATGGGATGCTGCATAAGTACGGCCATTGGCCTGTCCTGGACAGAAGATCAGCTTCGGGAAAAGGCATCTGCACTAACGGGCGCCATAAAAAAGGTGCTGGCTAGTGCTTCCCCTCAAGCGCATTACAATCAGCAAGCGAGCCTAGCCTGAAACGCAGGGGAATATGGGTAGCTTTTTCAATTTCCCACTCTCTTTTACAGAAGAAGCCTGATTGGATATAATAGATATCTGATGGAATAGAATTTGGTTGGGCTGTGATGGATCCAGCAAATATAATCCCCCAGGAGAGGTCAAAACGGCTATCCAGGCTGCCTGTTCCCGCCTGAACAGTCCTGGTTTCAGCATTCATCCCCGGTAGACATAAATGCTTAAAATCAGGCGCCAGTTCTGCCTTTTTAGAAACATTCTGCCCTTCCCCCGAAATGCAGGAAAACATTGTCAACCAGACAACAAGAAAACAAATAAGACGTTCCGGCCGATTCTTCATAAATGTATGTAAATTTACGGCGCGATTTTTGTGGAATGGGCAGATTTTTTTCAAATTGCCCCTTCTGACATTAACCCCTCAAAGATGGCATTAAGTCAATCATTACAGCAGAAATTACTCCAAAAATTATCTCCACAGCAGATTCAGCTCATGAAACTGCTTCAGGTGCCTACTGCCAATCTGGAAGAAAGGATCAAGGAAGAGCTGGAAGAAAATCCTGCCCTGGAAGTTGCAGAAGAGGATCATGATGATGGTTTAACGGAAGATTCCAAGGATGAATTCGAAACTGCTGAAGAAGATTTTGAACCAGAAGGAACTCAGGATGAATATGATAATATCGACATCAGCGAATACGTGAATGATCATGATGATGATGTGGCT
>DATHNR010000567.1:0-2693 GCA_035485835.1 Puia sp. | reverse complement strand
GGCTGGAATATGGTTATTAAAGACCGGCTATTTAATTATATCACAAATGATAAAGTGATTTGAATTAATTAAACAGATAAAAATGGCAGGCAAAAATTTTCACAGAGCAATTAAAGTTAATTCTTCAGCCAAAGAAGCAATGAAAAAAATCAGTCAGGTGAATCTCTGGTGGGCGAAGAATTTTTCCGGCAGCGCAGAAAAGCTAAACGATAAGTTCACTGTTCGTTTTGGGGAAACATTTGTAGATTTTCTCATCAGCGAACTGGTTCCGGATAAAAAGGTGATCTGGAAAGTAACAGATTGTAATCTTCATTGGATTAAGACAAAAAAAGAATGGAACAATACAGAAGTCGTATTTGAGATCACGTCTGAAAAAAACAAGAGTAAAATAGATTTTACCCATATAGGTTTGGTTCCTGGCGTTGAATGCTATAATGATTGCGAGGCAGGATGGAATGGGCATGTTAGCAAAAGTCTGGCAGATTTTATTAACGAAGGGAAAGGACAGCCTGAATAATTTATTTAAAATAAAAGTTTACCCTTAGTAAATGATATCATGATTGGTAGTTAATTAAAGTCAGTTAAATTTAATATTTTATCCTATATTAAATTTAAAACTGACACATGCAGCAGGTTATTGAGTTTTTTAAAGGACTTTTCGCGACAGACGGATGGCCTCCGCGATGGCATTGTGGGAACTGGACTAATTTTCATGGCTGGTTATATATTTTGAGCGATCTTTCCATATGGATCGCCTATTTTCTGATCCCGATAATCATTTTAAATTATCTCGGTAAGAAAAAAAACGGTGTAAAATTTCAGGGAGCCTATTTGCTGTTTGCCGCATTTATCCTGCTTTGCGGAATTACACATTTCCTGGATGCCATGATGTTCTGGATACCGATGTACAGGCTTAATGCGCTCGTGCGTTTTATTACGGGCGTAATAAGTATGCTTACCGTTTATTACCTATTTAAAATTCTTCCCCAGGCATTTCGCCAGAAATCTAATATAGAACTCGAGCGCGAGGTAGCGCGTCGTATACAGGCTGAACAAAGCCTGGCAGAGGCCAATGCCAGTCTTACTTCTTTTGCCTATATCGCATCTCATGATCTTCAGGAACCTCTTCGCAAAATTCGTACGTTCAGTTCCTTAGTGCAGGATGGATATTCAAATGTTTTAGATGAACATGGTAACGAACTTGTGAATAAAATTATTAAATCAGCCACAAGAATGCAGACGATGACGACTGATATTCTGAATCTGTCGGCTTATACTGACAGGATCAATATGAGCATGGTCAGCGTTACAGAAGCCGCCCGGATTGCCATATCAGATCTCGAATCAAAAATTGCTGAATCCGGCGCACGTATAACAGTCGGGACCATTCCTGACGTCTATGGAAATCTTTCCTATCTCTCCCATTTGTTTTTAAACCTGATCAGTAATTCTATTAAATTTTCAGATCGGCAACCCGTCATCAATATATGGGGTGAAGCTCATGACAATATGGTGAGTGTTTATATTGAGGACAACGGAATTGGAATTCAGGACGAGGGCCACCAGAAAATATTTCACGCATTTCAAAAGATGCATGATAAAAATGAATATGAGGGTTCTGGTCTCGGTCTGGCTATATGCAAGCGAATCGTCGATATTCATCGGGGACACCTGTCTGTTTCCAGCGTCGTGGGCGAAGGTTCTACTTTTGTCGTCGATCTACCAAGTAAAGCGGGCGGGATTATATCCTGATAATACTTTTTATTGAGATTATTGGAAACAAAATGAATCAGACGACAAATTAAGATCTGATTTTCATCTGGTATAAAATACTTTCCAGCCTGAAGGAACTAATTCCAGTTCAATACAGGCCGGAAAGATTATAACTGTTTTCGTCTCTACGCCTTCCTGAATTTATCCAGGTGGGTGATATTCGCTTCACTATCCAGTTTGATGGTCATCCAGGTTTTAGCATCCTCCAGTTTAATATAATATTCTATATTCTCAGGAGTTGAAACTTCAGTGACATCGTGTATCTTCATTTTAGGATATTTCGCATGGATAGCGGCTGCCAGATAATAAGGAAGATAATCTTCTCCATAATAACGGAAGGCCTTGATGAATGATCCATTTTTGGAGAAAATAATATTTGACCTTACCGAATCAATTTTAAAATAAACAGCATAGGTCTCGGAATATTCCCGCCAGTCAACCTGAACTGCATTCGGATAGGATTCCCTGAATTTCTGAACCAGTTTTTCATTGATACTTTTTCCAGCCGCCATGGATCCAAATCCTGATATCACCAGCATAGCGGCAATTAAAATCTTTTTCATGATGAATACTTTTTTATTATTTAATTATTTAACGATATAAAAGTATACATCATTCGGACTACTTATGTATCCGGTTTGTATAAATCAGGTAGTCCGGTTTTCCAGGATTGTTTTTGTAAGAAGGGCTACTGCACGTTCCGTTTCCTTTCTGTTCATCCATGCAAATCCCATTCGGGTGGTATTGAGGGAAGCGGAAGAAATATTGTGAATTAATCCGTTGGATAAAATGAGTCCCTGCGATCTCAACTTTTCTGTGAGCGGTGGTAAAGGAACCGATTTATCAAATTTTGCCCAGATCGCAAGTCCTCCATCAGGAGTTTTGAAATCGATGATGCCGGGAAGTTTTTGGGTCAGCAG
>DATHNR010000566.1:0-7287 GCA_035485835.1 Puia sp. | reverse complement strand
AACGATGACCATTTTTTCAGGCAGGAGTTCCTCATAGGGAATTCCGCTCGGTTTAATAGCGAATACTGCATTCTGACGGTCTGCAACACTGAGGTTTCCAAAACTAAACAGTACGAGACCCAGGGAGGGCAATTGTTTATTAGCCTCGCATGCTTCTTCTCGGATTTGCTGATAAAGACTCATGAATTTTGTAATAAAATATTTTCAATACAGGCTCCTGTTTTCTTATACTGCTGATATCTTTTTTGATATAAAATATTCCTTGCTGAATCGGGGTGATATGTTCTTTCAAATCCGGTTCCCATCGAATGCATCGCCGATTCAACTTTTTTATGCAATCCGGCTGCTGTGGCAGCAAACATGGCAGCACCCAGGGCACAAGTTTGTTCAGATTGATGAATACGTATGTCCATCCCTGTTATGTCGGCCATCTGCTGCATGATAAAGGGAGACTTTTTAGCAACGCCTCCCAGTCCGATAAGCCCCTTGATCGGAATACCTTCTGATATAAATCGTTCAACGATGGCCTTGGCACCGAAACAGGTTGATTCAGTTACTGCGCGAAAGATTTCAGGTGCATCACTTGCCAGATTGATCCCTGTAATTGCTCCTTTTAATTCCTGGTTTGCATCGGGAGTGCGGCGTCCGTTGAACCAGTCAATGGCCATTTCTGAATTTTCTGTGACAATTATTTTTTCAGCTTCACTGTTAAGTGCAGGCAGGATTTCCTGAAATAGATGCTGCATGAAGGAATCTTCCGACTGATTGGATTCGGTTTTGTTTTTGGATGCATAACGAAGCGGCCAACCCAACAGATTTTTAAACCAGGCAAAGGCGTCCCCAAAAGCAGACTGGCCGGCTTCCATACCCATCATACCAGGTATAACGGAACCAGGAACCTGTCCGCATATGCCTTTTACCAGTTTTCCTTTCATTTCACTTAAAGGAGCCACCAGCATATCACAGGTGGAAGTCCCCATGACTTTGCTCAGGTAATAAGGCTCTATTTGTCCGCCAACAGCCCCCATATGGGCATCAAATGCTCCTGTGGAAACAACCACGTCCTGGCTTAATCCCAGCTTTGCGGCCCAGGAGGCGCACAAAGTTCCCGCCGGCTGATCAGCAGTAAATAATTCCTGCGATAACCCAGCGGCATATCCTTTCAACAAAGGGTCGAGTGAACTGAAAAAATCATCAGGAGGAAATCCTTTAAAAACAGGTGACCAAAGGGCTTTATGACCAGCACTGCATACACCACGTTTTATTTGCCGGGCATCAGTACCCCCTGTAAGTACAAACGGGATCCAGTCACAATGCTCCACCCAGCTGTAACAATCCTCACGAAGAGATTTATCTGCACGCAATGTGTGCAGGAGTTTGGCCCAGTACCATTCCGAAGAATAAATGCCCCCTACAAATTGAAGATAGTTAACAGGAAATTTATGTGCATGCCGGTTGATCTCTGCTGCTTCTTTAATAGAAGTATGATCCTTCCATAAAATAAACATCGCCTCAGGATTTTCGGCGAAACGGGGAAGCAGGGAGAGTGGTATTCCCCGATTATCTACCGCGACCGGCGTAGAACCGGTAGTGTCAACACCAATGCCCCCTATATTCTTTCGTTGTTCCGGTGACAGTTGTTCCAGACATTCGCGAATTCCAAATTCCAGGCCTTCCAGATAATCCAGGGGATGCTGTCTGAATTGGTTGGCAGATGGGTTTGAATATAAACCGGTCTTCCACCTTGGATATTCAAAAAGAGAAGAAGCGGCTTCTTCACCGCTAAATGCATTTACAACAATCGTTCGTACCGTATCGGTTCCAAAATCAATTCCGATTACCCATGATTTACTATTCATATGGAAACTCCCGTGGAATTCATGTCAAATTAACATTTATCGGGTAACTCCCAAAAAAATCCGGATAAATCAATTACCTGGTTAAAATGCAAACCGGTCAGGATTTGGAATGAAATTCAGGAAGGACCTGAAACCCGCTTTATATTTTTTCTTATTGAGTTTATAATAAAATGCACCTTTTTTGGAACTTGATTTATCCTTCTCCCTGAGTTTAATCAGGAGTTCGGTAGATAAAACCTTCCTGCTGAAATTACGGTTGTCGAAACGGGTTTCATAAACACCTTCGTAAAGATTCTGTAACTGGGGTATGGTGAATTTTTCCGGCAGCATTTCAAAGAGTATGGGATGTGAGGCAGCCTGATAACGAAGTTCCTGCTGGGCCATTTTCAACATGGAATCATGATCGAAAATAAGCCGGGGAGTCTTTCCGACAAGAAACCATTCAGCGTGGTAATCTTTTATTATCTGTTTTTCATACTGGTGGATATCAATCAATGTCGTGAATGCAGTTGAAATTGTCCGTTCAAGAGGATCCCGGTCGGGATGGCTGAATGTCTGCAACTGATGCATATACAATCCTTCAATGCCTGTAAATTTTTTTAATACCCTGATGGCGGCTTGTTCCAGGCTTTCAGATCCCGCCATGAAATTTCCTATCAGGCTCCATTTATTTTTTTCAGGATCAATACTGCGTTTCATCAATAAAACTTTCAGGCTTTCCCCGTCGAATCCAAAAATGATGCAGTCTACAGCTGCAAGAATTCTTGTCTGGCCAGCATAATTTGGCATAGAAATAAAAAAGATTCTTAAGTGAATATAGGGATAGTTCCTCAAATACCTGTTCTCAGTCAACACAGTTTCCGGGAGAATGTCTTTTGATTCAGGCTATATATCTTTGCAATCATCATGACCAATAAAGATTTTTTACTTAATGAGACGGGGATCACCAACCAGTATAAAAACTGGTTCCTGGATTATGCGTCTTATGTTATTCTCGAAAGAGCTGTACCCGCCCTGCAGGATGGCTTAAAACCTGTGCAGCGTCGTATTCTTCATGCTATGAAGGAAATGGATGACGGACGATTTAATAAAGTGGCAAATATTATCGGGCAATCCATGCAGTATCATCCGCATGGAGATGCATCAATTGGAGAAGCCCTGGTAAACCTGGGACAAAAAGACCTCCTCATCGAAACGCAGGGGAATTGGGGAGACGTGCGTACGGGTGATGACGCTGCAGCAGCCAGGTATATTGAAGCAAGGCTCAGCAAATTCGCTCTTGAAGTGGCATTTAATTCCAAGACTACCGATTGGCAACTTAGTTATGATGGGAGAAAAAACGAACCCATTACACTTCCCATGAAATTTCCTCTCCTCCTCGCACAGGGGGCTGAGGGAATTGCCGTTGGACTTGCAACTAAAATTCTTCCTCATAATTTTTGTGAAATTTGCCAGGCTGCTGTTAAATATCTCAGGGGCAAAAAATTTGAACTGTACCCGGATTTTCAAACCGGTGGTATGATCGACACAGTGAATTATAATGATGGAAGAAGGGGCGCCCGCGTACGCGTACGTTCGCATATAGAAGAAATAGATAAGAAAACCCTGATGATCCGGGACGTCCCCTATGGTATTACTACAAGCCAGCTCATAGATTCGATTATAAAAGCCAATGACCAGGGGAAAATCAGGATCCGTAAAGTAACGGATAATACAGCTGCTGAGGTGGAAATCCAGGTTGATCTTGCACAGGGTATTTCACCAGATATCACCATCGATGCACTATATGCATTTACGGACTGCGAAATCAGTATTTCTCCCAGTGCCTGTGTGATCAATAAACAAAGACCGGAATTTCCATCCATGCCTGAACTTCTAAAGTCTTCGGTGGATCTTACAAAAGATTTATTGAAAAGGGAGCTGGAAATCAAGCTGGCTGAATTACAGGAAAAATGGCATTTTACTTCCCTGGAAAAAATATTCTTCGAAGAAAAAATCTATAAGGAACTCGAAAAGAAACACGAAACATGGGAAAAAGTACTTCTTGCCATCGCCAGGGCATTTGAACCCTTTCGTAAACAATTAAAAAAGAATATAAGCCGGGAAGATATAATTAAGCTGACGGAGAAACCCGTACGAAGAATTTATAAACTGGATATAGATGAACTGAATGCCCAGATTAAATCACTTGAGGCGGAAATTAAACAGGTTAAATTCGACCTCAGTAACCTGATTGATTTTGCTGTAAATTATTACGAAGAGCTTCTGCGAAAATACGGGAAGGGAAGAGAAAGAAAAACGGAGATCCGTCCTTTTGAAGCCATCCAGGCAAAACAGGTTGCAATCGCCAACACAAAAATTTATGTAAACCGATCGGAAGGATTTATCGGAACTGGTTTAAGAAAGGATGAATTCGTTACGGAAGCTTCGGATCTTGATGATATCATTGCTTTTACCCGCGGCGGTACAATGAAAATTGTGAAGGTGGCAGAGAAAACTTTCATCGGTAAGGATATTATTCACATAGGTATTTTTCAAAAAAATGATGAAAGAACTACGTATAATATGATATACGTGGATGGTAAAACCGGGATAAGTTATGCAAAGCGATTTAATGTAACCGGAGTAACCAGGGAAAAAGAATATGATCTTACAAAATCTGAAAAAGCAAAGGTTCATTATTTTTCTTCTAACCCAAATGGTGAAGCGGAATTGGTAAGGATCATTTTAAGTCCGACTTGTTCAGCCAGACACAAAGAATTCGATTTTGATTTTCAAACACTGGAAATCAAAGCCCGCAGTTCATTAGGAAACCAGGTAACGAAATATCCGATAAAAACTGTTAAGTTCAAGCAGGCCGGAAAAGCCACACTTAATGCCCGGAATCTTTGGTTCGACGATACTTTCGGACGGTTGAATACCGAAGAGAAAGGCAGTTTTCTTGGGAAATTTGGTCCCGAGGAACGTATCCTGGTAATTTATGATGATGGAAATTATGAAATTACGGATCAGGAACTGACCCAGCGTTTTGACGCAGATAAAATATTATTAATTGAGAAATATGTTCCGGAAAAAATAGTAACTGCCATTTATCTTGATAGTGATAAAGCACAGTATACCATTAAACGATTTAAGATAGAAACCAATTCACTCCATAATAAATTTCTTTTTATTAAAGAGGGGGAGGGTAACAGGCTGGAAGCCGTGAGCACAGAAGAGGAACCAATATTGATCATGCAATCCGGACGCGGCGCCCAGGTTCGAAAAGCAAAAATTAAAACTGTAAAAGCAGTGGAAATCATGGGCTGGAAAGCCGTTGGCGTCAAACTGGCGGCGTATACAAAAAGCCTTACGATGGAATGGGAACAAAAGAAAAAGCCGGAACAACCTGAATTATTTGATTGATTTATTCTTACACTTAAAAATGGGATGCAGGATTGCCTTTTTTTGTAAACGATTTTTATATGAAGCAATATTGCCTGGCATGCGATCTAAAGGATGATGAAACACATATTAATGCCTACGATGATTATCATAAAAACGTTTGGCCGGAAATCAAAGAAAGTCTTCAGCAGGCCGGAATCCTTGTGATGGAAATATACAGAACGGGAAACCGGTTATTCATGATTATTCAGGTGAGTCCGGATTTCAGTTTTGAGAAAAAAGCTGCAATGGACCTTGCAAATCCAACTGTTCAGAAATGGGAGAACCTCATGTCAGAATTTCAAAAGCAAATTCCATGGGCTCCATTACATGTGAAATGGGTATTGATGGACAGGATATTTAAATTTGAGGCCTGAATAAATAAAACTCCGGAATGACATATCCGATTATTGATGCACACCAACACTATTGGGAATTTGATCCGGTCAGGGATAGGTGGATAACGGAAGAAATGAAAATTTTGCAAAAAGATTATTTACCTTCTGAAGCGGAAATTTTATTTAATCAAAATCATATAAGCGGTTCTGTTGCGGTACAGGCAGATTCATCAGAAAGTGAAAACCAGTTTCTTTTGGAGCTAGCAACACATTATCCATTTATCAGGGGAGTGGTTGGCTGGATTGATCTGCAATCGGAAGAAGTTGAGGAAAGATTGAAATATTATCAGAAATTCCCCCAATTAAAGGGATTCAGGCACCTGTTACAGGGTGAGAAACAAAGGGATATCATGTTAAATCCGGGTTTTAAAAAGGGGATAGGATTGTTGAATAAATATGAATTTAGTTTTGATCTCCTCATCCTGCAGGACCAGCTGGGATTTGCCGAAATGCTGGCTGCTGCTTTTCCGGATCAGCGATTTGTAATTGATCATATGGCAAAGCCTTCTATCAAAAATGGTATGATTGCGGAATGGAGATCAGCAATGAAAAAATTCGCTTCATTGAAGAATGTTTATTGTAAAATTTCAGGCATGGTTACTGAAGCGGATTTTGAATTCTGGGAAAAAGATGATTTTTTGCCTTATATGAATACTGTACTGGAGACGTTCGGAACAAAAAGAATTATGTTTGGATCAGATTGGCCGGTTTGCCTGCAGGCAGGATCATATGATGAAGTGAAACAAATCGCTGAGGATTATTTTAGATCCTTTTCCTATTCTGAACAATCGGATTTCTTTGGCGGGAATGCAATTTCATTTTACAGGTTGAATTAAATTACCCCGATGGACCTATGCCTGCAAAATAAAGTGATTGTAATATCCGGAAACACCTATAGTAACCTGCTGAATTTAATCCGTGTATTATCAGATGAGGGAGCTATTGTAATAATTGCCGGGATAGTAAAGGATATCCCGAAACTCAAAAAGGAAATAGAAATTTCCGGCAGAAGTGTAATTTTATCTGGAATAAAACTGGATCATCCGGCAGATTGTGAAAACGCGGTGCAGACCATCATAAAGGAATATGGAGTCATTGACGGACTGGTGAACCTCACGGGCTTAAATGAATATTCCGGATTAAGAAGTGCTGCAGTATTTTTGGAAAGCCTGCAAAAAAATCTTGTGCAATATTATTTATTGACACATTTTGCTCTCCCTTATTTAAAAAAATCAGCAGGGGCTGTTGTAAATATCAGTTTCAATTCTAATGAAAAAGAAAAGACAAATTCTGTAATTCATGCTGCATCAAAAGGAGGAATCAATGCACTAACGCGGGAATGGGCTGTTGAACTTTTGAAATACAGAATCCGGGTAAACGCAATTCTTGCGGAGGAATATGTAACAGAAATGTCAAATGCAGTTGCTTTTCTTCTGTCCAAAAGATCCAGCCATACTACGGGTCAGCTGATTCGTTTTGACGGTTAATATTTATTCAATGAAATCATTGGTTTGTACAAAACCAGGGGAATTAAAATATGCGGATCTGCCTGAACCGGTTTTGCAGTCCGGGCACGCTATTGTACGAATCAGAAATATTTGCATTTG
>DATHNR010000565.1:0-2489 GCA_035485835.1 Puia sp. | reverse complement strand
ACCACGTCACCTGTTGCGTCCCCGATTTTCACTCTGTCACCAATTCTATAGGCGCGCATATAAGTAAGAACAAGCCCTGAAACAATATTACCCAATGCACCGGCCGAGCCAAATGTAAACAGGACACCCAGGAAAACAGATACTCCTTTGAAAACGGGAGAGTTTGAACCGGGCAGGTAAGGGAAAATAACGATCAGCATAAAAGCCAAAAACAAAACACGGATAATCTGATAAGTTGGGTTTGCCCAATCGATATAAAAACCGGGAATTTTCAATGCTCCTCTCTCAATCTCAAATTTGAAATAACGCAGTATGCGCAAAAAATACCTGAAAAAGAATACCAGTACAATGATCGTAAATAGATTTGGAAGATAATCCCAGATGGAAATCAGTATATTTTTAATCGGATGTAGAAAATAGGATATGAGTTGCCCCGCCAACCCGCCTGTCCAGGGAAAAATCCCAAATAATACAGGCAGTGACCAATAAACCAGGCTCAGGACAATTATCCATTTAATTAAATTGATAAGCGCAAATATCACACGCACTTCCCGACCTGCGTCCAGGAATTCATACCCCCTGATCCTAATTCCTTTTATACTGAGATCTTTCTGTTTTTCTATTTTATTTTTTATCCATTTGAAGAATCTGTTGGTTGAATAAATAATCAGAACAAGAAGCAGGAGCACCAATACAGCCAGAAGAATCTCTTTTAATGTTGATTGCCAGCTGTTCTGGATCTTATAAGCTTTAATAGCGTGAGCAATAATATTTTTATATTCTTCTGCTAATTTTTCCCTGGTGGAATTCATCCAAACCGCGTCCAGTTCAGATACACTGACGATCGTTTCATCCCCATAAGTTAAATCTATAGTTAGATCGGAAGGAACGATCACTAAGGAATCTGCTGAATAAAAATAATCCTCCGAAAGTTTATAAATACGGTCGGATATCTTTTCGGCCCTTTCATGAGGTGAATAACTGCCCAGTTTAGTAAATACGTAGAATAATGTATCTCCCGAAAGAATAATCGGAAAACCGCTTACGGTTGCACGCAGGGAATCAATTTTTAATTTCTGCAGAATTCTTCGAAGGGAATCTTTCATCAGGATCCTTTCCTGTTCATCGGAAAGCGTCTTTATTTTTGATTTATTTCCGGTGCCAAGTTGCAGGATCTCATTTTTCAATTCCAGCAATCGCAGCGAATCGCCCATTTGATCTGCCTTTATGGACTGAAATTCTTCAGACTGTTTCGTAAGTATTTTATTCTTTTCAGAATCTACCAGTTGAACAGGCGGTTGCTTTTCTTTTTTTGAATTTGAATCAGATTGGGCAAAAAGCGGATTGACTCCGGAAAAGATCCAAAGAAATACTGAAAATGATATTGCAGAGACCCGGTTCATTCAATAAGAAAAATTCTTGCTACACTCAGATGTTTCAGGGCTGATAACTAAAGCTGGCTTTCTGGTCCCCGATCATCAGGTCAAAATTTCCAGGTTCGGTAACTGTTTTCAGATTTGCGTTTACGAATGCCAGATCTGCTGCAGTCAGAATAAATGAAACAGTTTGTGTTTCGCCTGGTTTCAGATTTATTTTTTTAAATGCCCGTAAACGCTGCATATTGGGTGTGATACTGGCGTATTGCTGGTGCGTATATAATTCTACCGAATGTTTCCCCTCTCTTGCACCAGAATTTGTAATAGTAATATTTACAGTTATACTTCCTGTTCCTTTCAACGTGGGTGTGTTCAAACTAATAGGCCCATACGTGAATTTTGTATAACTCAAACCCCATCCAAAAGGGAAGAGTGGATTGTATCCGTTCCAGGTCATATCTGAATTAAAAATTTCACGAACATCTTCTGTGTGCTTCCTGTCGTATAGAACAATTTCTCCCGAGTATCGTGGATATGAATAAGGAAGAATACCTGCCGGATTATAATCGCCGAATAAAACATCTGCGATGGCTTCGGCCGTTTTTTTGCCCGACCAGTAAGCCATCAGTATGCCCTGCATGGAAGGTTCGATCGTAGTTATTAAACGAGGCCTGCCTTCTGTCAGGACCAGGATAACCGGTTTGCCTGTTCCTGCTGCTGCGCGGGCAAGTGCCATTTGATTTTCAGGCAATGCCAGGTCACTGATATTTCCGGGACTTTCTGCATAGGCATTTTCGCCGAGGCATAAAACGATATAGTCAGCATCAGCTGCTGCAGATTTTAAACGTGCTGTGTCATAATTCTGCGGATCATCAAATCCCTTTACACTGATGACCGTACTTTTTCCACCCGTTTTCTCAGCAATCGTTTCACCGATCGTTTTGCTGTCGGCCGGATACCATTGTTCCTGGTTCCCCTGCCATGTATATGACCAGCAACCATTCAGTGGTGCAATACTGTTTGCAGAAGGACCGGCGACCAGAATTTTTTTATCTTTCTGAAGTGGTAATATATTGTTTTGATTTTTGAGAAGGGTCATGGCTTCCTGGGCCG
>DATHNR010000564.1:0-3412 GCA_035485835.1 Puia sp. | reverse complement strand
GATTTATTTAATCAACTCTTTGCTTTTTAGTTCTGAAATTTCATAATTTATATTCATTGTTGTCCGCGTGCACGAATTTGTCGAATATCTTTCAACGTTTAATGTTTTAGGCTTGACCCTGGAATTTTCATTTATAGTGCTTTTCCAGCCATCGATCAAGCTGAATTGTTCGGTATACCCATAAACAATGTAAACGAGGTTAAGAGCAAATTGATATCCGCATGCTGTCCCAACAGCATTTGTCAGGACGGTTACAGTAGTATCTATACTTTTACCCTTGAATATTCTCGAAATAATGAATTTGACAGCAAAATATTCTTTGACAATTACTTCCTGGTGAGATTTTGCGTTAGTTTGAGAGATGATATTTGCTGTGTCCGAAATGAAAACAGTATCAATTTTAATGACTTTCCCTTCGAATACAAAGTCAGCATTTTTGTATGAATTGCTTATCGATTCTTCAGGAATACAGGAGCAGGCGTATCCACCAGATGAAATGATTATTATTAAGGTGGTCAATAATAGCTTAGGGATCATAAATTACCATTTGTTAAGTCTTAGATCTTAATTTCAGTACACCATGTTGAAGCTTTATTTGCGTCATCGTTATTTTCTGAAAATGGGATCTGTACTTTCTTGTTTTCCAAATCATATGGACCCAGGGGTAGGTTTGGTCAGATTAATTTATGTTTTAAGGTGCGTTCTCCGAAAAGTAATAGTATTTATGAACTATCGGTAAAATCTTTAACAGGGGTTATGGCATTAAATTTAGGACGAACCGTCCAGTATATTTTCTGTTATCTCCATACCATCACCAGAGAAGTGAACGGTTCTTATATAGGCGCCATCTTTTATTTTTATGAAGAGTTCTTCCTTTTCCAGATTGGTAACCTCGGTAACCATCATAATCTTGCAACCCGGGAATTTTTTTAACAGGGTCGATTTCAGATTCACATTCAGATCATCGGCCAGATAATATTTAGTACAACTTTCAAAATTGCCGTTAAGCTTATAGTATACCTTGACAACCGAATCACCTTCATTGCATAGAGCAACGAACCCATGCTTTTCCTGAATCCAGGTTACCTCGGCTGAAGGTGAGAAATTCTTAAGAAGATGCCTTGCTGCAGATGTATTCACTTCATTTAAAAGCAAAACCCGGGAGCTATTCAATTCCGACTGCTGACCCAGGACCTGTATGGTTAGCAACAAAAGGGGAAAATACAGGTATAGCAGTCTTTTGGCCGGAAAGCGACGGCGGCGGATGGCAGGCTTCATGACCTAATCGTATTAATTAATGATAAGTTAACATTAAATTAATGATTAAGACATTTTAGAGTCGGATTAATTTATGAACACCTTTCTTAAGAAAGCAAGAATTCATTAACCGGGATGCTTTTAGGTTTGGCTTATATTACGTGAGAATTATTGTAGACGATCTAAAAGCATATGCCCGAAGAACAAGACACGCCCGATAATCTTCAGCCTGAAGGAGCTGCCGCAGAAACCAAAACACCTCCTATGGAAGTACATCATCATCCAGACCTGCATCACAAACGCAAACATTTCAGAGAATATCTCTTAGAGTTTTTAATGATTTTTTTAGCAGTGACGATGGGATTTTTTGCCGAGAGCATACGCGAGCATTATGTGGAAGTAAGGAATACCCGGCAGTACCTGCAGACTTTCAGACAGGAGCTGGTCAACAATAAAAAAGTATTTATTGAGTACGACAGCATCTATCGTATAACTATTCCTTCACAAGACAGCATGATTCGAATTTTCTTTAAGAAAAAAGAAAATGAAAACCTGCAACTGACGGGTCGTTTATTAAAGGGCGTGAAGAGGGTCCTCAATCCACCGATCGATAAAGCCGCTTATAACCAAATGGTGAATTCAGGAGGACTGAAAAATCTCGATAATCTGGCACTCCGGGATTCCATGTCTACCTATGCAGGACAGATTGAAGCACTGGAAACCTATAATGCGATTACCTATAATCGCTTAAGCAATGCATTGCCGGAGATTATGAAATTGGAAGATGTGCACGACTGGGGTAGCCGGCCTTACGATCCGTATCTGCCGCTTGATATCCTTCCCTATCCGGAACTGACGGAAAGGGAAAGAAGACTGATGATCTATTATTATTCCAGTTACCGCGTTATGTTTTCCGCCGACATGCGGATAATCGAAAGGATGGAGCGCTCCAATGATCTCCTGATGAAGATGATTGATGAGATACTGGATAAATAACTCTTCTAAATACAAATTTTACTGTGCGGGAATATATCTTTCACCACAGGCTTCGATGCAGGGTCCGTATAAAGTCAATAAGGTATTAGAAATTTGGTACCCATAGTTAAATTGGCTGGAGTCCCTGAAAAAGATAAGCGAACTATCGCTGGTCAACTGAAAACGATCCCAGCTGTTTGCGCTATATGGCGTACTAACCAAAGTACCATCTACTTTAAATTCAAGGTAGCTGGGATTCGATGAATCTACCGGATGCCAGGTCCCGCTTCCATCTCCGGGGTCAAGAAGATTTTCATAAAGTTCCCATTTCCCAATAATACTGCGATTGCCAGTCTGGGTAGCAGTCTTCCTGCAGGCCACTGAAGAAAATAATATGGCCGCTAATAATATAAAATTTTTCATATTGTATGTCTGACTACCAAATCCAGGAAAACGTTGCATCATATATAAAGAGTATTTCCCTAACTAATTATCAAGCAGCCTCCTATGATAATTGACCTGTCCTAAATGATAAGAGAGATGCATGGACAAATGAATCAGCATATATTCAACAGAGGTTTTCTTTTCAAAAACCAAGACAGGGAATTCCTCTCTTAAAGTATTTTCATCCAGATTGCTGAGAGATAAATTAACGACCTGAATAGTCTTATCAATCTTATCGATTAATTCACTCCTGGAAACATTTTTCAATGAAAATTCCGATTCCCTGTCCCGCACATAATCTATTTTCCCGAGGGTTTTTCCAACAAATGCATTCAAATTACCAATCAGATGTAGACAAAGATTGCCGGCTGAATTTTTGATATCAGGTTCAATCTTCCAAAGGTTGTTTTCATTCTTAAACAATTCAATTTCCAGTCTCAACTTGTTTAAGTCTCTCGTGAATAAAGTTTTTAAAGTTTCTGTGAGCATATTTTTTAATTTTTCTCTCAAATAAGGTAATTACTTTTTATTCGTAGCAAATTTATTATTAAAAGCCAGTTAACTATTTTTGTTTAAGATGAAAAAGAATACAACACTGCAATCTGTTATAGGATTAATCATTGCATTTGGTTTCGCGAGCCTCCCGATTTCCCGGTGGATAAATGAGTTCGCAAATACCATGCACCTGGTGGCTTATGAAGTAATCTGGTGGATACTCATCGTTGCGTTGCTCTTA
>DATHNR010000563.1:0-5776 GCA_035485835.1 Puia sp. | reverse complement strand
GTTGCTTAATGAAAATGCTTTGGGTGAACCAGTTGAATTTGAAGCTCATTATGACCGGTACAGGCCTGAAAGAAGACCCAATGCCTGGAGGGAACAGAATACTCCAGGCAGTGGAATATTATATGATTTGGGGGCACACCTCATTGACCAGGCTTTTTGTCTTTTTGGTTTACCCAGCTATATAACAGCAGATATCCGCATTCAACGGCCAGACGCAAGAACCACTGATTATTTTGAACTCTCGCTTGATTATGATTTTACGAAAATCATCTTAAAAGCAGGTATGCTTGTCCGTGAACCAGGGCCCAGGTATACTATTCATGGTAAGCGGGGCTCATTTATTAAATACGGAGAAGACCCCCAGGAGGCCTTGCTCAGAAAAGGTATTTTGCCTATATCAAATGACTGGGGCATGGAATCAGAAGATATTTTCGGATTACTGCATACAGAAATAGACGGTGCCACCATAAAAGAAAATTATCCTTCTCTCCCTGGTAACTACGGTAGATTTTATACCGATCTCTTCAATACCATCCGAAAAGGTGAATCGCTGAAAGTAAAACCGGAACATGGATTTAATACAATACGTTTAATCGAACTCGCTACTGAAAGCAGTGAAAAAAAATCCAGGGTAGAATGTACAGGCCTGATGAATGTTTCTTATCCTTAAACGACCAGAAGACTGCATCCGCGAATGTCGCTGTTGTCCATCCTTCCCAAAACTTCGAAACTTCCGTCTTCATAAAGTTTTGCAACATCATCGGTAGCAATAAAAGAACAGGAATCCAGGTTTGCAAGGTCTATGATATTTAATAGCCCCTCTCCGGAATCATGAATACTCAATGGATCATCCTCATCCCTTATAAAGGCTTTCATCCAGGGTACCGGTTTATAAATACCTTCGCCAAATGAATAAGCCTGTGATAAAAGTTCCGTCATTCCATATTCAGAATGAATCTTTGATACACCCAGTTTTTTTTTCAGTATATCATGCAATGCATCGCGTGTAATTTCCTCCCGTCGCCCCTTCATACCGCCTGTTTCCATGACCGTTGTATTAGACAACTTAATGGAATATTTTTCAGTAAAATCAAGCAAGGCAAAACTGACGCCAATCAAAAGAGTTTTCCGTTTTTCTTTTTCAAGTTTTAATAACAGGTCGTATAACTTATCATATTCATACAAATAGAATCCGCTTTCTTTGCAGCCACTTAAACGGATCAATTCATCTACCATGTAAACAAGAGATGAACTTTCCCTTTCAAGATAAGCGGGTAATAATCCAATGACACAAAACTCACTTATATCGCCATAAAATAATTCAAATCCTTTAACGAAACTTTCACGATAAAGGTCAATATGTTTTACGAAATGCCGGGCTGGATCCACACCTGTGGTACCACTGCTCTCGAAAATCATCTCAGGATCGAAATTGCCGGTTTTGATCTCTTCGGTTTTAAAAAAGGAAACGGGGATAAAAGGTATGAGTTTTAATTCCGCAATATTTTCAGGCGCTTTATGAAAACGGTCCGAAAAATCCCTGTAAAGTGGATTTTCCAAATACTGGTATTTGAAAACCTCGATTGCCCGGCCATTAAAATCCATGGGCAACCCCGTAAAGATCTTCTCGTATTGATATATGGAATAATGGCTTTTCATATCCTGAATGGGGGATGACTTTCCAAATCAAAAGTTTAACCGGTGCAATACTAAAGCTTTTCGCGAAAATCCTTTAATTTGTGCTGTCCAAATCATATTAATGAAAACGAGGTTTTACATTTTGTGTTTCTTATTATTAATGGTGCTAGGGTGTACTAAAAATAACAACGGAGCAGGCCCTTCTATTTCTATAAAATCCTACACAAGTGCAGTTTACAATAATGGAAATGACTTCAGTGCGGTCCTTTCATATTCACAAAAAGGAGGAAGCTTGTCTGGAGATTCCCTGGTAATTCTACGTCGCAGGTTTAATCAGTCTTTCAATCCTAACCCAGAGAACGATACTTTCGGCACGAGGCTTCCGTTAACGCCTTCCGTGGATAAGGCAGAGTTTACTGCTTCACTCGCCTGGCTGGATATCGCAGTTGGCATCAACGGTGAAAATGACACCTGTGATTTTCGGTTTGTGCTTATAGACCAGAATATGAATCACAGCGATACTGCTGCAACCGGTACAGTAATTATATATCAATACTGATAAGCCTTGATCTGGATCCGGAAAGTTTTTAATTTTTTTCTCTTCAGTAGTATTTATATTTCTCTTTGTGCGGTTATTATGACCTGGCAAAGCTGTTATTTGTTGCACCTGACTATTTCAAATGACTATTACTGGTTCGTTTTTTTTGCAACCATCTGCAGCTATAATTTCCATTGGTACCTGACGCACCAGTCCAATAGTTCGGCCGTTCGCATACAATGGTCACTCCGTCATAAAAATACTCACCTGCTTTTTTATTTTGCCGGCGTGATCGGGTCTTTGATTTTCTTTTATAAACTGCGCCAGCACTGGTTTGGACTTTTCTTTGCCACCCTTCTCACTTTTTTATATTCAGCTCCTAAAATCCCGCTACCCTATTTTCGTTTCCTCAAACAGGTTGCTATTGGCAAAACAATTTTTCTCTCCACTGTTTGGACATACGTCACAAGCATTATGCCTGTGTTTATAGCCGGAGAGCATTTCAATCATGAAATGAAATGGTTTGCTGCCAGTCGTTTTTTTCTGATATACGGAATTTGCATATTGTTCGATTATCGTGACAGGGCAGATGATAAGGAAGAAGGAATCCGAACGATGGTAAATTATTTTGATGAAACAGGGGTAAACAGATTGTTTGTTTTTTCAGTCATTGCCTGCATCGTATTTACATTCGGGCTTCTTTTCTCGGGTGTATCTATATTTATCGTTTTAATATTAATCATCCCGGCAATCATATTGTTTTCAATTTATACTCTGGCAAAAAAAAGTACATCCGATTATCTCTATTATTTCGTTTTGGACGGTTTAATGATGCTTTCAGCTTTGCTGATGGCGATACTGTCAATTTGATTATTTTTGGCACTAAATTCTATTCATGGCCAAAGCCAAATCTGCGGTACCCCTAAAAAAATCCATACTGCCTTCTGCTTCTTTTGACTTCATGAAGAAATATCTCAACACACCTTCTCCCGTAGGATTTGAATCCAACGGGCAAAAAGTTTGGATTGAATATATCAAGCCTTATATTGACAACTATTTTACGGATGCATACGGAACAGCCGTGGGAGTTATAAATCCAAAATCCGGTTTCAGGGTAGTTATTGAAGCGCACGCAGATGAAATTAGCTGGTTTGTAAATTATATTAACCCTGAAGGTCTGATGTACCTTAAAAGAAACGGCGGTGTGGATCACCAGGTAGCACCTGGACAAAGAGTAATAATACACGGTGACAAGGGACCGGTAAAAGCTGTTTTCGGATGGCCAGCCATTCATACCCGCATGATAAATCCGGATGCCAAAGAAGTACATCCCAAAGTGGATAACCTGTTTTTAGATTGTGGGGCGCGCAACCGAAAGGATATTGAAACGCTGGGTATTCACCCGGGTTCCGTTGTTACTTATCAGGATGGTTTCGATGAACTCGCATATGATACCCTCATAGCGCGCGCATTCGATAACAGGATCGGAGGTTTTATGATCGCTGAAGTAGCACGACTTCTAAAAGAAAACAAAAAGAAGCTTCCATATGGTTTATATATTGTAAATGCTGTTCAGGAAGAAGTAGGCCTTCGCGGAGCTGAAATGATTGCACGCAGAATTAAGCCGGATGTTGCTATCATCACCGATGTTACTCATGATACCGCCACGCCCATGGTGAACAAATTAGTGGAAGGTGATATCACATGTGGAAAGGGTCCTTCCCTGGCTTTTGGACCGGCAGTACACAACAAACTTCTTTCTTTTGTAAGGGAAACTGCGGCCAAAAAAAATATCCCGGTTCAATTACGGGCCGTTTCACGCAGTACGGGAACAGATACTGATTCTTTTGCTTATGCGAATGAAGGGTGTCCCTCGGTTTTAATTTCTATCCCACTCCGCTATATGCATACCACTGTAGAAATGCTGAATCGAAATGATATAGAACAGACGATATTACTGATGTACGAGACATTGCTGGCATTAACACCCAAAACGAATTTCAGTTATCATTTATAAATTCGTTCAACCCTAAAATCTGGAAAATGATTCGCAATAATTGGACAAAAGAAGAAATACAGAAAATATATGAACTTCCGTTACTTGAGCTCGTTTATCGGGCAGCAACCATTCATCGTAATTACAATAATATAGCTGAAGTTCAGGTCTGCACCCTGCTTTCGGTTAAAACCGGTGGATGTTCCGAGGATTGCGCTTATTGTCCCCAGGCAGCACGTTATCACACAGATATTAAGATTCATGCGCTTATGCAGACAGAAGAAGTGCTCGAATATGCCCAAAAAGCCAAAAAAGCCGGTTCTACCCGTTTTTGTATGGGCGCCGCCTGGCGTGAAATACGTGATAACCGTGATTTTGACAGGGTCCTGGATATGGTAAAAGGTGTAAATGCCATGGGTATGGAAGTATGTTGTACCCTGGGTATGCTGACTGAATCTCAGGCTGAAAAATTAGCGGATGCCGGACTTTATGCTTACAACCACAATCTGGATACTTCATCTGAATACTATGATGAAGTCATCACCACCCGCACTTATGATGAGCGCCTGAATACCCTTGGAAACGTACGAAAAGCAGGCATTAGCGTCTGTTGCGGAGGCATTATCGGGCTGGGCGAAACCCATGAGGACCGGATAAACATGCTTTGCACCCTGGCTACCCTGCCTGAGCACCCTGAAAGCGTACCCATAAATGCCTTGGTAAGAATAAAGGGTACTCCACTTGAAAATAATCCCAAAGTCGATATCTGGGATATGGTACGAATGATTGCAACTGCCAGGATTTTAATGCCCGAATCCATGGTCAGATTAAGTGCCGGCCGTACTGAAATGAGTATTCCGGAGCAGGCTTTTTGTTTTATGGCCGGTGCGAATTCAATTTTTGCCGGGGATAAGCTTCTGACAACTCCAAATCCCTCTTTCGAAGAAGATAACGCCATGTTTGAGTTATTGGGGCTTAATGCGAGGATTGCATTTAAAAGTCAAAAGCCCAAAGCTCAAAGTCAAAAGCCAGTTAATTTGGCGAAAATGTAATTGTATAAATGAAATAAAGAAGTTTCCGGCTTTAGACCACGGGCATTAAAAAAGAATTCCTCCATAGAAATGGAGGAACTTTTTTTAACCCTTAAAACAACCAACATGAAAATCTTTGTGGTTTATAATTATAACGTAAGGATTATCCAATGGTTTAATTATGTTTTGTAAACGTCCTGTTAATTACCAGAGCTCCTCATTTACCACATTTACGAGCTTTTGATCTACACCAGGGCCAAATCCAATACCTGCTGCATGGTCTTCACATAATGAAATTTCAATCCCTTTATAAAATTGGAATCGATTTCACTGATATCTTTCTCGTTTTGCCAGCAAAGAATAACTTCTTTAATGCCAGCTCTTCTTGCCGCAAGAATTTTTTCTTTGATACCCCCGACAGGTAATACTTGTCCTCGTAATGTGATTTCCCCGGTCATCGCCAGGTAAGGTTTTATCTTTTTTCCTGTAATTGCAGAAGCCAGCGAACTCATCATAGTGATACCTGCGGTGGGCCCGTCTTTTGGTGTGCCACCTTCCGGAACATGTATATGT
>DATHNR010000562.1:0-3505 GCA_035485835.1 Puia sp. | reverse complement strand
CGGACTGGAACTGGGAACCGTAAATTCCGCACACCACCAATCCGTAGATAAGCCCGGCGATCTCCTGAAGATTTCGGCATATAGTGATCCCTCCATCGTTGAAGCCATGGAGTGGAAAGATCCGCTGAATAAGTCCTGGCTCCTGATGGTTCAATGGCATCCTGAACGGATGACGGACCCTTCTTCCCCGTTTTCTGCTGCAGTAAAAACTGCATTTCTCGACGCCTGTCTTTAGGTTTTATAAAGGTTCCGCAAATAAATCTGTAAGAGTAAATCTACGCTGAGATTAAGATTTTGCTTTCTTCCTTTCTTTTTTAACAGTTGGCAAAAGAATTGATGGTAATTAACAGGTAATCAGATCCTGATTCACCCTTCGAAAACAGTTTACATTCCGCTTTCATTACTGTTTTTTAAAATCCCTCCTTGAAAATTTTCCGGTAATATCTGAAACATATTAATTATTGTTTATGAAAAAATTTTACATACCGGTTTTTACTTCAGTTATAATACTTACTTCGATTTTTTCACAGGGACAGGTCTACAATTCGATTACTTCGAATCCTTTTAATTATACTTTGGATGATGTACGTTTCTGGCAGGGAGGCATTCAACCCCCCAATCCCTGTACTAATTGCACGATAAAAATTTATTCAAGTGTTACGATGGTTAAATGCTGCGGATTCAGTACTGCCGTAAATCCGGTGGCTTCTTCCGTATTTACAACCCAGACACCTGCGAGCGGGGTTTTTAATGACTTGCCTGTTACACTGGGAATGAGATTTAAAGCATCTGTAGCCGGTAGTATAAACGGAGCCAGGTTTTACAAAATGCCGGGAATGAACGGCCCGCATACCGGTGTTTTATACGATAATACCGGTGGTGTTATCAGGACCGTAACCTTTACAGGTGAAACAGCCAGCGGATGGCAGACCCAGAATTTCACAATTCCCTTTACAGCCGTACCAGGAACAACCTATGTCATAGCTGTTTACTTTTCAGATGGAAATTACCTGGCAGACCACGGCTACTTTGCAACTTCTGGTGTTACCAATGGTGTATTAACTGCATTACAGGATGGAACGCCCGACCCCAACGGCGTTTATACATATGGTGCAGCTCCTGCATTTCCAACATCAACCAATCTGTCCAGCAACTATTGGTTGGATATTAATTTCAGCGGCAGCGATGGTATCTGGCTGAATGACGTGTTGATAAATAACAGTACCATTAATGCTTACGGCAATACGACGCTTACTTTCAATACCTATGTACAGCTGTTCAATTCAAGCATTACTATTGGAAATGATCCGGTATCTGCTGAAAACATAAAACTGAATGACCAGGTAGACCTCAATGGCAGCTCGTCAATCATTTTAGCTAACAACCTCACTTCGATTGATGCGACAAATATTGGTCTGCCTATTGCAGGCCCGCACACTGATTTTCCTGCAGGAAATCTCAATGCCAGCCCCGGACTGTATGCCATCATTCCACCGGATGCGAATGGTTTCGATTATACATGGACCTTGGATCAAAGCGGACTCGGTAAATCCACCGCACCATATACCCCTAATGGAAATCCCTATTACGGTTTAAACTGTCTTCCCTTTATTACTGGTTCTCCCAGTACCTGCGGAGCCGGATTGGTATTCGGACCGGCAACTACTTCCTTAGATCCTACATTTGGCCTGATATTCACCGGATCTACACCACTTCCGGTTGTTTTAGTTCAATTCCTTGCTACCAGGAACGACGATGGCTCCGTGAGAATCAGCTGGTCAACATCACAGGAAGAAAATTCAAATTATTATGATGTGGAAAGAAGCAGCGACCAGTCAACCTGGGCAAGCATTGGTACTGTAAAAGCGAAAGGTTTTTCATCTACCACCACCAATTATTTCCTGAACGATATGTCGCCCATCGATGGAACCGGTTATTACCGGCTGAAAATGGTTGACCTGGATGGCAAATTCACCTACAGTAAAGCAATTCCTGTTACTACCGACAATAACAGCCAGGCCCTGGTGATATACAGCAATCCGTTCAGCGATCAGATCCGATTGAAGATAAATGTATCCAGGCCGCAGAATTTGATTCTCACGGTCACCGATATGCTGGGTAAAACCTATATCACACAGTCATACCAGGCACAGAACGGAGATAATTTTGTTAACCTGCAGCCATCCGTTATAAGCAGTGGAATGTATATTCTTCATATTCAGGGAGACAGTTACAATCAAACAGTTAAACTCGAGAAGCAATAAAATTCTGACAGCAGGCCAGGCGATCTAAAGAACCGGAAATAAATGCTGGCTTCTAACGCTAAGTGAATATCCGAAGTGGATGTTATATCCTGTCAGCGTACAGTTTAATGATGAGTCCGGAAATAAATTAACTAAGAGAAAACCCTTAGGGGTTTTACGATCTGCGCCTAATTTATTTACGCTGGGGGCCGGCAATTTTATACACGAAATGAAATTGATGGAAAAATGTAGATAAAATTCCATTCCCTTCGCTTTTAATTCATTGGAGAATCCTATTTTTGTCAGATATCCTTAGAAATCCACTTTTTCAAAATCCCATCCATTTAAAGGCCTGATTCGTCCCTCCGAAAGCAGATTCCATATCTGATGTATGCCTTTGTATAAAATCGTCCCGGAAATTTTCTGTGTATTACCGACGAACCGAATAACTAATGATTATGAAAAAATTTTACATTCAGATTTTTGCTGTGGTATTTCTTTTTGCGTCGCTCTCATCGCAGGGGCAGACAACTTATAATTCTATTACGTCGAATCCATTCCATTATACTTTGGATGATATACGTTACTGGCAGGGAGGACTTCAGCCACCCAATCCATGTAACAATTGTATAATTAATATTAATTCGGATGTAAGCATGGTTCAAAACGGAGCCAGCTCAGATCCGACACATAATTGCGGGGGTTGTACTTATTTAAATGATGTTGTGGTGAACGGGATCTCTATAAACATATATGGAACGACTTCTCTTTCAGTCAATACTTATCTCCAGCTTTTTGGTGTCACAGTTACGCTTGGAAATGATCCAACCAGTGTTCAAACTTTTTTTGTTAATGACCAGGTAGACATAGATGCAGCTTCTTCCATACAGCTCGCAAATAATTTTACGGTTGTAAATGCTAATAATGATGTCGGAAATACCGTGGTCGGCCCACATCTCGATTTTGCCAATGGCCCAACTTTTTTGCCTAAAGTGGCTGGAATATATAGTATTCTGCCAGCTCCAGTTGGCGGCTTCAGTTATTCATACGTCCTAAATTTTGAAGGTATAGGATATGCGAATAAGGCTTTCGCATTTTATAATATAAATTGTACGGGTCCAGCTGGATGTAATTTTGGGGTCATTAATGGACCAGCAACTACAGGCGCAGATCCGACATACGGGGTAATTTTTGCAGTATCCACAACACTTCCGGTGCAGCTTGTTCAATTCCTCGCCACTAAAAATGACGATGGTTCTGTA
>DATHNR010000561.1:0-2864 GCA_035485835.1 Puia sp. | reverse complement strand
ATGCAGATGACTGACAAGCCAGACTTCTTCATTTCGCCGGTCAGGTCAACTGTTGGTCCGGGCATCTCTGTTGCGCTGAGTGGCACATCAATATGATTATGCGTGTCAGTCCCGATCGTTTTGGCAACAATCGCATCTACTCCTGGATCGCCTTCATTTATTACAAAAGACAACAGAGGGCTTAGCGTAATTGCCGCGCCGGCTCCTGTTAGGCCGTTGATAAATTTCCTGCGGGACCATTTCTGTTGAGATTTTTTCACTGTGTGATTTTTAGTAATTGTAAAACGCTACTAATATTTATTTTTTTTAATTCGCTCTTTCCATGCAATCATCTCGTGATAAATTGTGTTTTCTGAAGTCGTGTCATTTAGTATTTCGGTATAAGATAAATGTCTGATGTCCATGAGATACCTATTTTTTCATTTGAATACACAGTGAAACATTTCTATGATAATTTATTTGCGAATAAATTTTCAGGGAACAAAACGATGGAAGCAATTGTCAGGATAGCGGAGATGATCGCTATAGCAGTAATCTTTAAAATCCTCTTATACAATCTTTTCATGTATGTAAATTTACTTACTTCAGAATAAGGGAAAATCATCTTACCTGGATCATTTTTGCGTTCCGCGTTGTTAAAATTACCGCTTAAATAAGTCTCTCATGGGTGAGTGCAGGATTTTCAAATTATCAATATATTTATTATGCGAATATTGATCATCTCTCAATCTCCTCATCATGCTAAGAAATTATATTAAGGCAGCTTTCCGAAATCTCTGGAAAAATAAGGGATATAGCTTTCTAAATATAGGGGGACTGGCCATCGGAATGGCATGTGCCGGCCTGATCTTTTTATGGGTGGAGGATGAACTTACTTTCAACCATTATTTCAGCAATAGGGATAACCTGTACAAAGTAAAGGACCGTCAGACCTACGACGGCAATACATTTACATTCGACGCCACACCCGGGCCTCTTGCTAAAGGGATCCAAACAGAGATACCGGGAATAAAGAATACAGCCAGAACCACCTGGGGCAACAGCGTGCTCTTCTCCTTAAAAGATAAACCCATTTATGAACAGGGTCTCTATGTTGACCCGCCATTTCTGACAATGTTCCAGCTTCAGTTTACACAGGGAAATGCGAAGACTGCATTTACACAATTGCATTCTCTGGTGATTTCTGAAACGATGGCCAATAAGTTCTTTGGTGGTGGAAATATTATTGGTAAAACACTGAGGGTGGATAACAAAGAGGATTATGCTATAACAGGCGTATTTAAAGATCTTCCAAAAAATGTTTCATTCGGTTTTGAATGGCTGGCAAATTTCAAAATTTATGAAGACCAGAATAAATGGTTGCAGAGTTGGGGAAGTAATGCTGTGAGAACCTTTGTGGAAACACAACCTAATGCAGATATCGCTGCCATCAATAAAAAATTATATGGCTATGTGCAGACGAAGCAAAACGAAGCCGCTGCAAGGATGTCTATCTATCCGATGAGCCGCTGGAGAATGTATGACAACTTTGAAAATGGTAAGGAGGTTCCGGGACGAATAAAATACGTGAAACTTTTCAATGTGATTGCATGGATTATTCTCATCATTGCCTGTATCAATTTTATGAACCTTTCCACGGCACGCTCAGAACAACGTGCCAAAGAAGTAGGCGTAAGAAAAGTAATGGGAGCAGGCAAACGAAAATTGATCGGACAATTTATAGGCGAATCTGTTTTTACTTCCATGGTTGCGTTATTGCTGGCAGTGGGCATTATGTATATTTCTTTACCTGCCTTTAATTTGCTGGTTGAAAAGCAATTGTCAGTTGACATATTCAATCCGCTTCATATCGGCTCCTTACTGGCCATCGCCCTGATATGCGGACTGATCGCAGGAAGTTATCCTGCTTTTTATCTTTCATCCTTTAACCCGATTTATGTTTTCAAAGGAATAAAAATAAAGGGCGGAGGCAGCGCAGGGATCATCAGAAAAAGCCTGGTCGTTATTCAATTTTCCATCTCTGTTATCCTGATCATTTCTACCATCATCATTTATCTGCAGATATTCCATATAAAAGACCGCGACCTGGGTTACAATAAGAATAACCTGTTGTACATGTATATGCAGGGTAAAATGAAAAATAATTATGCAGTAATAAAAAATGATTTACTGGCGTCCGGATTTGTTCAGAATACTGCTTTGAGTGACAGCCCGATATTGGAGTTGTACAGTAATACCGGAGATTTTTCATGGGAAGGTAAGGATCCCTCAAGATCAGTACTCATAACTATAGAAGGCGTTAGCCAGGAATATATGTCCACCATGGGGCTTCATATGAAAGAAGGCAGGGAATTTTATCCGGGTTCTAAAATTGATAGCAGCAGTGTTATCATCAACGAGACGCTGGCGGGTATCATGAAAAAGAAATCCCCGATTGGCAGTATTATTTCAGGGAATGGAGCAAAGTATACCGTAGTAGGCGTTGTAAAAGACTTTATTTATGGAGACATGTATTCACCTGCGTCACCGCTCATGCTGTTATCGGATACATCCAACAGCAATATTTTGACCGTCCGTTTAAAAGCAGGTGGACAGCTTCCTGCAACGCTGGCTAAAATGGAAACTATAATAAAGAATGACAATCCGGGATATCCATTCGATTACAGTTTTGTTGATCAGGATTTTGGGAAATTATTTAAAACAGAAACGCTGATTGGTCAGCTGGCTGAAGTGTTTTCAATTCTCGCCATATTTATTTCATGTCTTGGGTTATTTGGTCTCGCTGCCTACACTGCGGAAAAAAGGAGTAAAGAAATTGGTATTCGTAAAATTTTAGGAGCGAGTGTGCAGGGTATCGCAGGACT
>DATHNR010000560.1:0-5275 GCA_035485835.1 Puia sp. | reverse complement strand
AGAAGGCCGCAGATCATCACTTAAACAGGATTACATCTTATATTCTGGCTTCCATTGTTGAGGAAGAAACCACGCGTAAAGACGACAAACCAAAGATCGCGAGTGTATACCTGAACCGTCTTGCCAGCGGAATGCGCCTGTCGGCTGATCCGACTGTGAAATTTGCCCTTCGGCGTTTCGATCTGAAAAGAGTCTACGAAAAATATTTGCTTATAGAATCCCCTTATAATACTTACCTGAATGCAGGATTACCACCCGGACCAATCTGTACGCCATCCATAGAATCCATGGATGCAGTATTAAACGCTCCTCAAACAAATTATTATTATTTTGTTGCCAAACCGGATTTTTCAGGATATTCAAATTTTGCAGAAACTTATACAGAGCACATTAAAAATGCAAAAGAATACCAGAAAGCTCTGGATGAACAAATGCGAATTGGTCAGCAGCTAAAAGAAACCCAATGACCACCTTCGATAAATTTATTAAGTCTACCCCTCCCTACAAATACGCTTCATCAAGAAGCAAAACCATATTTCTTCCCGGTTTTCAGGGACTGCCCTTATACGATGTAATCATATTTTTTAAATACCAGGTACAGAAAGTTGGGTTAAACGACAGGGCGAGATCCATTGCTTTCAGTTTTCTTATGGCCATACCCGCTGCAATGATTTTTCTTTGTACCCTCATTCCTTACCTCCCTGTTTCAAAAAAACTCACGAAACAACTTTTATTATTAACAAAAGATATAACCCCCAACCAGAATACCAATGTGCTGGTTTCAAATTTTATAAATGACTTTCTCACCAAACAAAGGGGCGGCTTATTGTCCATCGGACTGGTTGTGACGCTATACTATGCGTCTAATGCAATGATTGGCCTTATGCAATCATTTAATAAGTCCCTGACTTCTTATATACCCAGGAATTTTATTGTGAACCGTTTGATTGCAATCCGCCTCACCCTTGTCATGATTCTGTTATTGATTGGAAGTGTATTGATCCTGGTAACGCAGGATGAACTGCTGCGATATATTTTCAGGGCATTTAATATACACAGGAGTTCCATGAGAGGAGTTGTTAAATCTCTCCGATGGGTGGTGATCATTCCATTGTTCTATTTTACTATAGCATTTATTTACAAACACGCACCGGCCATTAAGGAAAAATGGGGTTTGATTTCACCTGGCACTACCCTTGCGACCGCTTTGATGATTCTCCTGACATTTATTTTCTCTATCTGGGTAAATAAGTTCGGAACCTATAATAAAGTATATGGATCTATCGGCACAATCATGATCCTCATGATCGTCATTTATTTTAATGCGCTCATCCTTCTTATTGGATTTGAACTGAATATAAGTATTCATTCTTTGAGGGACAAAGCGAAACAAAGGAAAAAGCTGAGGAATTAAATACTTCGTTTTTCTGTTATCAAACATATAGGCAGACCTACACAAAGCAAGAGGACAAGAAAAGATCTCATGACGGACCAGCCATCGTAATGCGCCGAATTCAATCCACAAATGGGCATCACAAATCCATTCATCGTAATCCAGATTAATGACGCAAGAAAAATAGTTTTAGCCCAGACAAATCCTGATCTGAATACCCTGCAAAATATTAAAAGGTAAATAGCCGACCAGGCTAATGCAATCAGGTAATGAAGTATTAATCCGGAAAGAGGATAAATAAAACCGGAAGTATAAGCTGTTTTTCCAAATAACCCGCTTGCAATGTATCGAAAGACACCGCTGATTTTATGAAGACTCGCAGGACGTGCAAAAAGAATAATGGCTGCAATGGCATCCAATGTTCCGGCAATTAAACCAGAAAAGAATATGGTTTTTATAATTTTCAAATTTCCTGATTAAGACTCCACATTTCCCATAATTTTTGAAATTCAGATTCCTGCAATTTAGTTTTATTATAATGTTCTGCGGCCTGTTTCTGCCGGAATGCCTCATAAAGACTGACTGCGCAAGCCACAGAAATATTCAGTGAACGGATCATTCCTACCTGGGGTATTACAAAATTTCCATCGGCCAGTTTGCGAATTTCTTCACTCACCCCATCGTGTTCGTTTCCAAATACCAGGGCTATGGGCCTCGTAAAATCGATTTCAAATAAGGAAACTGCATCGGAAGATAAGTGCGTTGTCAGTATCAGCGGATATTTGATTCTTAATTCATCAAAACAAACTGAGGCTATAGTATGCTGGTGAATCGTAAGCCATTTGGCTGCACTGCTGCTACTTCTTGCTCCCCATTTTTTATGTTTGCTGATCTTCGTATTTAAAATATGTATGTCCTGAATGCCTACCGCATCACAGGTTCGCATAACAGCAGAAATATTATGCAGGTCAAAAACATTTTCTAATACGACAGTAAGATCGTCCTGACGTTTTTCCAGAACTTTTTTGAATCGCATTTCTCTTTCCGGGGTCATTTGAGTTGGTTGATGGTTGGCTGTTGACATTAAGCTTTTGGCCTTGAGCTTTATGCTTAAGTATTTTTTCCCTGTAACATGGGAACAAATGAGAAGTCATCAAAAATCTCTTCATGAATCTGACCTGATGCATCTTTAAAAATTCGCATCATTTGCTGAACTTTACCTTCTCCAACCGGGATGACCATTTTGGCTCCGGTTCTTAATTGTTCAACTAATCTATCAGGAATAACAGGAGCTGCAGCCGTTACAATGATTTTATCGAAGGGAGCATATGTGGGTAGTCCCTGATAACCGTCTCCATAGAAATATCGGATCGATGGATAATTTTGCAGATAACTGAATTGTTTGTTTTGATCGTATAGCTGCTTTTGTCTTTCAATTGTATACACCTGTGCTCCCATCATAGCCAGAACGCAGGACTGGTACCCGCTGCCGGTTCCTACTTCAAGTACTTTTTCGTGGGGCTGAATATCCAGCAGCTGGGTCTGGTAAGCAACAGTATAAGGCTGAGAAATGGTTTGCCCTTCTGCAATTGGGAAGGCGCGGTCCTCATAAGCTTTCTGATCAAAGGCAGAATCAATAAAATAATGCCTGGGAATCTCCAGAATAGCCTGTAAAACCCTTTCATCACTAATTCCTTTATTTCTGATCAGTTCTACCAATTGCTTTCGAAGACCCTTATGCCTGTATGAATCGGATAACACCCGCATGAACTGCAAGATAATTGAAGAATTTTTTACATTGCGTCTTTTCATTTGTAACTTTTCAGTTCAATCCCTTCATTTCAATTTTCTTTCATGAAGTCAACTGCATCCGTACAGCTTTCCCTTATGATGTTTCTTGAATATTTTATCTGGGGATCCTGGTATGTTACGATGAGCACATATATGGGAAACAACCTGCATTCCAGTGGTATTCAGATTGGTGCTGCCTATAGTGCACTGGCTATCGCCACCATGATATCTCCTTTTATTGTGGGATTGATTGCGGATCGTTTTTTTGCAGCGCAACGCATTATGGGTTTACTTCATCTTCTTGGAGCGGCCCTTCTGTTTCTTGCTACAACTGTCACGCTAAATGGCCCTTTTTACTGGATCATCCTGGTTTATTCCCTTCTGTATATGCCAACGATTGCATTATCAAATAGCATTGCTTTTAATCAGATGAAAGATCCCGGAAAACAATTCCCATGGATCAGGGTCTTTGGAACTTTGGGTTGGATCGTTGCAGGCTTGCTGATTGGAAAACTTCAATGGGAAAAAACAGGACAGATAGGAAATACCTTTTATCTCGCTTCAGGTGCATCTGCCATTCTTGGATTATTTAGTTTCTTTTTACCCAATACCCCTCCGAAAGCTGCCACCAATCAGACATCGGCAGCAAAGGCACTCGGAACAGATGCTTTTGTTTTATTTAAGAACCGGTCTTATTTGATATTTTTTATTGCGGCGATCCTGGTTTGTATTCCTCTTTCTTTTTATTACGGTTTTGCCAATGCATTTCTGAATGAAATCGGCATGCAGGGTGCCGCCTCAAAAATGATCCTTGGACAGATTTCAGAAGGTGTATTTATTCTCGCGATACCTTTTCTTTTTAACCGCATCGGAGTTAAGAATATGTTACTGATGGGTATGGTTGCATGGATTTTAAGATATATTTGTTTTGCATATGGCAATATTGATGCGAATCTTTGGATGTTATATGCCGGTATTATTCTGCATGGTGTTTGTTATGATTTCTTTTTTGTCACCGGATATATGTATACAGAGAAAAAAGCGGGGGCGGCCATCAAAAATGCAGCGCAGGGATTATTTACATTTGCAACTTATGGCGTGGGTATGTTTATTGGAACCTGGTTCTCCGGTTTTGTAGTTGATAATTATGCAAATTCCGGAGGTCATAACTGGACAAAAATCTGGTTTGTTCCCGCCTATATTGCCCTGGGCGTTTTAATATATTTCATTTTGTTCTTTAAAGAAAAAAAATCAGTTATCAATCCACAGGTTTCTGCCTGATATTTATAAAATTAAATTGAACATATGAGAATTGCAATGCTGGGATCCGGATTTATCGGACGGTTTTATGCAGAATCGATACAGGGACAACGCACCCGTGACAGAATCACAAGTATTTATTCCAGACGGGAGGAATCTGCCAAAAAATTTGCTTCCGATTATGGATGTGCACACTGGACGACAAATATGGAAGAAGCTATCGCACATCCGGATGTGGATGTGGTTTGCATTTCTCTTCCGAATAACCTGCACGAATCTGCAGTTCTGTTGTGCTGCAAACACAAAAAAGCCGTCATCACTACCAAGCCCCTTGGCAGAAATGCCTCTGAGGCAAAACGAATGCTGGAAGCGGTAGAAAATGCGGGCATTTTTAATGGTTACCTGGAAGACCTTGTTTACACTCCTAAATTCTTAAAAGCACTTGAAAGCGTAAAAAATGGTGCACTGGGCAGAATTCTCTGGTCCAAATCAAGAGAAACACATCCAGGTCCGCATAGTGACTGGTTCTGGGATCTTGAACAGGCTGGTGGAGGATGTATACTTGATTTGGGTTGCCATTGTGTGGAGATAGGAAGAAATTTTATTGGGAAGGATATTAAACCTGTTGAAGTGATGTGTTGGGCAGATACCCAGGTGAAGCCCATCGAAGCCGAAGACCACGCCATTGGCCTTGTTAAATATGAGAATGGTGCTATTGGTCAGTTTGAAGTAAGCTGGACTTTTCGGGGAGGACTTGATCTCCGTGATGAAGTGATGGGTACTGAAGGAACAATCTGGATCAATAATTTCTTAAGAACAGGTTTTGAAATG
>DATHNR010000559.1:0-4973 GCA_035485835.1 Puia sp. | reverse complement strand
CCACCGATATAATCATCAGCATCTTCTGCCCTGAGATTTCTTCCGCTCCTGCAAATAACGATCGCTGCTTCCAGTTCAAAGTCCAGCTGCCTCAGGTGGTCCGGCATGCAGAAAATATTACCCGGACCTCTTACTGTTCTTTGATTACCAAAATAAAAAATGGGAAACTCATCGAAGACAGGCGTCATCTCCAGTCCGCGGTTGCGCCTGGACGTTAGTACGTGCTGGCGGAAAGCATAACCATCGCGCAACGTTCCCGGAGAGGGCACCGGCGCCAGCCATTCTACCTGATCAAGGGGAATCCCAAGCTTCTGACGATCCGTGTCAGTTCTAAGATTGATTTCAGCCGGGATGGCAATCGACAAATACGTTTCCCATTTTTCCAGCATTCGTCTCATTGTCCTCGGCAAAAACTTATGCAGGGTGGTCAGTTTAAATACCTGATCGTTAAACTGAATACCGACAAATTCACGCTGGTCCAATACAAATGATACTAGCTTCATAGATTCCCGCGTTTTTCCTGTTCCCTTTCGATCGCTTCGAACAGTGCTTTAAAATTTCCTTTGCCAAAACTCTGTGCACCTTTGCGCTGAATGATCTCAAAAAATAAAGTCGGCCTGTCCTGCACGGGTTTTGAAAACAGCTGTAACAGATAACCTTCATTGTCCCTGTCCACCAATATGCCGAGTTCTTTCAGGGGCTCCATATCTTCGTCGATCTTCCCAACCCGTTCTTCCAGCGTCTCATAATATGAAGAAGGCACTTTCAAAAATTCCACACCCCGGCTCATCAGATCACGAACTGTCGACACAATATTTTTGGAAGCCATCGCCACATGTTGTACGCCTTCACCACCCCAGAACTCGAGGTATTCTTCCACCTGCGATTTTTTCTTTCCTTCTGCCGGTTCATTGATCGGGAATTTCACGTATCCGTTACCGCTGGACATGACCTTACTCATGAGCGCAGAATATTCCGTTGATATATCGTTGTCGTCAAAACTCAGGATATTTTTAAACCCCATTACCTCTTCATAAAACTTTACCCATTTGTTCATCTGGTTCCAACTCACATTGGCCACGCAATGATCCACATAAAGAAGACCGGTAGGGCCGGGATTATAATCGCTCATCCATGACTGGTAGCCCGGCATGAATACACCCTCGTATTCACATCGCTCAATAAAATAATGCACGGTATCTCCATATAGTTTAATTCCGCTTATGCCCAGTTTTCCATGGGCGTCTGTCAGGTATGCAGGTGGTAAAAAACTTTCTGCTCCCCGGCGTGTAGTTTCCTTCCAGGCTTCATCGGCGTTTTCTACCTTGAGTGCGATGGCTTTTACGCCATCCCCATGTTTGGATACATGGTGAGCTATCTCATGTTCAGGACGAAGGGCCGAGGTAAAAACAAAAGTTAATTTTTGCTGGCGCAGTACATAACTCGTCCGGTCTTTTATACCGGTCTCGGGGCCCGCATAAGCAACCCCCTGAAAACCAAAAGCTGTTTTGTAATAGTGCGCCGCCTGCTTGGCATTGCCAACATAAAATTCGATATAGTCCGTGCCCTGTAAGGGCAGGAAATCGTGCTGATTCATTGTTCAGTATTTGATTGGAATAGAAAATTGAAACGGCTAAAAGAGAAATGAAAAGGAATTAGCCGCCAGGGACTCCAGCAGGAAGACGTAATTATTACGCTGGTCAGTAAATATTTTGAAAGGATGATCTGGGCGCATGAATTAAATTTGTTCTAAGTTTGAACGATTCTCATGCCTGCAGTAAATGCCTGTGTGATGAACAAATGTATTTGAAAATTCCATCATTCAAAATTTTTTCTATCTTTATTTTTTCAAAAGAAGGTTATGCCCTTTCACCGCAATTTCACATACTGGATCGATAAACGCCGCTGGAAATACTGTTTCCTGCTGAGCGCCCTCGCGATGGATCATGTTTGCTGAACATTTCCTTTCTGATTATTATTTTATTTATTTTTTTCAATTTTCAATCATCAACGATGCCACATTATATGCGCTCGGGTTCGGTCCCGGCCAAACGCCATACGCAATTTCGCCAGTCGAACGGGAAACTATATTCAGAGCAGCTTTTTTCCACAGAAGGTTTTTCAAGTGATTATTCACTGCTCTATCATATCCATCCGCCCACAGAAATTCTTTGCACTGATATCCCCATCTCTCTTTTACCGCGCATCGCCGAAGAAAAAATGCTCAGTCACCGAAGTTTTGAAGGATTTAATATTTTACCTGCGAAGGATTATATCAACAGCCGAAAACCGGTACTGGTAAATAAGGACTGCCAAATTTCCCTTGCATCCCCTACGCAAACGCTGAGCGAATATTTTTACAAAAATGCAGATGCAGATGAGCTCGTTTTTGTGCATGAAGGCTCAGGTACATTGATTACAACATATGGTTCCATAGCTTTTGGTTATGGGGATTACCTGATAATTCCCCGTGGTACCACATACCAGATCGTATTTGATAATGAAGACAATCGTTTGTTCATTGTCGAATCCTTCAGTCCCTTTCGTTATCCGAAAAAGTATCTGAGTAAAAACGGTCAGCTGCTCGAACATTCACCGTATTGCGAGCGCGATATCCGAACGCCCATCATTCAGGATCCGAAAGACCAGTCAGGAGATTTTCTTATCCGGATAAAAAAGCAGGGCATGTTATATGGTATGCATTACGCACACCATCCTTTCGACGTCGCTGGTTGGGACGGATGCTGTTATCCCTTTGCATTCTCTATTCACAATTTTGAACCCATCACCGGACGATTGCATCAGCCACCGCCTGTGCATGTAACTTTTGAAGCCAACAATTTTGTGGTCTGTAGTTTTGTTCCCCGTCTCTTCGATTATCATCCACTCGCTATTCCTGCTCCTTACAACCACAGCAATATCGACAGCGATGAAGTTTTATATTATGTGGATGGCGATTTTATGAGCCGCAAAAATGTAATGCGGGGCATGATCACCCTTCATCCGGCAGGCATACCCCATGGACCGCATCCGGGAACCGTTGAAAAAAGTATTGGCGCGAAGGAAACCAAAGAGCTGGCAGTGATGGTGGATACTTTTCATCCATTGCAATTAACTTCGGAAGCATTGGAAATTGAAAATCCCGAGTACAGCAGAAGCTGGATCGGCTAATCGGTTATTCCTCATACAGCCTTCTGAGGGGTGTGTAGTCCAGTAATTCAATTCCTGGCGTCCGGTAATTTTCTTTCACCGGTTCATTCCGCATCAGATCCGTGCTCAGGTATTTTTTATTGCTGTCCGATAAAACGGTTACGACAACCGCCTCGGGGCCCAGTTTTTCCTGGGCCTGGATGGCTCCGATGATATTGGCTCCCGAAGAAATACCAACAGCCAGCCCCAGTTCAGCCGCCATTTTCTGTGCCATGAGAATTGAATCTCCATCGGATACCTGGATAATCTCACTTAATTCTTCCAGTTTTACAATTGCCGGAATAAATTCATCGGAGATCCCCTGTATCCGGTGCGTTCCTACTTTATGGCCCGTGGAAAGAGTCGAAGATTCTGCAGGTTCCAGCGGATGCACTTTAATGAGCGGATTCTGTTTTTTGAAATAATTGTTCATGCCCATCACGGTGCCTCCTGTGCCCACACCTGCAACGAATGCAGTTGGCGCCAGGCCAATATTCTGCAGCTGCTGCCAGATTTCCGGCCCCGTAGTTTTCATGTGTGCCTCCACGTTATACCTGCTTTCGAATTGTCTTGGCAGGAATATTTTCGGATCACTGGCTGCCATGTCCAGCGACATTTCGATGCTGCCAAGAAAGCCGCCCTGCTTTTTTGAAACCAGGATGATTTCAGCGCCCAGGCTTTTTATGATATCGATCCTTTCCCTGCTGAGCCAGTCCGGCATAATAATCGTAACCGGATGGCTCAGGGCGCGGCCAATGGCTGCAAGCGAAATCCCGGTATTGCCACTGCTGGCTTCAACGATCCGTTCGCCCGCTTTGATTTTATTTTCAGCGTAGGCTCTTTGCAGAATATACAGGGCCATCCGGTCTTTGATGCTCCCTGTGAGATTATACTGTTCACATTTGGCATAAATCGTCCGGGTCTGTCCCTGGTAACGATAACGGATACCGAACATCGGTGTGTTTCCCACGAGCGACCAGAGACGCGCGATTTTCAAAGACATATCAGCCTGGTTTTTTAATATCGTTTCATTATTCATAGAACATTTTTCATCAGGTTTGTTGCTTTACTTTCCAACAGCTCGAGGCCGATGATCCCTTTGATTTTTTCCAGCAGTGCGGCTGTACGGCGGGTCCGGTCTCTTTCGATCATGCAATGGATAATCAGAATGGCTTCCTGTTCACGGATGAATTGCAGATGCATGGTGCTTACGGAGATCGATCGGTTAATTAAAAATTTTCCTATTTCGACCTGCGTATGCAGCGGCCTGTTGATCCTGATTATAAAAGCACAGGGTCGTTTTACCGTTTCATCAGTCAGGGGATGCATGCATACATTTTAAAAAAACCCGGTGAGTAGACACTCCCCCGGTATATTTACTAAAAACAAACCTCAACTCGAACCATTTAACAAGACCAGCTTCTAAAAAATATAGGTTGAATACAAGTTTTAATCTTCAAAATAAAATAGAAGGGTCTGTAGAGACAAACCCTTGAAATGGACAATAAACTGTCGCATGAGAATAATTTTGCAGGGTGAGTAAAAACAAACCCCGCTTACCAAAAAATGATCGCTTATGTATAAAGAGATAATGGGTCAGGTGGGTGTGGAGTTGTCCAGTTCAAAAGGTGTCGGTAGCCAATGACTGTATAAGGAAAGCGTAATCTTCCCTCTGATCGTAAAAAATTTTAGTCGGGTAATCCGGTTTCATCGGTATTCTGCTTGCGCTGTTAAGGCAGCCATATATAAAGACTACCACCGGGGCAAAAAGTACTAGTCATTTG
>DATHNR010000558.1:0-6798 GCA_035485835.1 Puia sp. | reverse complement strand
AATTGCAGATGGATCCTCGTTTTTTATTTTCTCTGCAATCGCGGGATTCACTGGCTGTTTTTTTACTACACAAAGAAATTCGTAGATGGAATGAATGGCAGGACCAGCAATAATACTTTCCCAACTGACTACTTTAAATTTCTTCAGCATATAATCATGGAGTTGAAGATCATCTGCGGTGCGGCATGAAAAATCACAATGTCCGCCTTCAGTAGCGAAAGGGTGGTGAGATTGTCCGTCCCAGAACAAACCTGCTTCCCCCAGTCCTGTACCGGGTGAGAGAATAGAAATATTTCCGCCTGCATCAGGATCACCTTCGTGAAGTATATAAAAGTCCTTTTCTTCCAATCCGGCAATCCCGTACGCAGTCACTTCAAGATCATTTAATAAAATGACTTTTGTAACACCCGTGGCAGCAGCAATTTCATTCGCGTCCACATGCCATGGAAGATTGGTCACATCAACACGACCTTCGAAAACCGGACCTGCAACGCCAAGGCAGATGCTTTGCGGACGATTGGCTGGATTTTCTTTTAAAAATTGCTTCAGAATATCATTTACGGAAGGAGAACTGGAAGAATGGTAAGTAGAGGATCTGATCATCCGAACCTGGCTGCTGTCTGCTTCGAAAATTGCCAGATTTACCTTGGTACCACCCACATCTCCTCCCAGGATGATTTGTTTATTATTACCGAAAGAAATTTTGTCCGGGAAATAAAGTGAGATCTTCGAATGGCCTGCCATATGATCCTTTGAAGGAACAATTTAAAGGATTGGCAGGAAAAAACCTCAGAACCAATATACAGCATTCGGAATTTTGCGATCGGGGAAACGTATTTTTACATTTTCAGCCTGAAGGCTTTAAATAAAAGAAAAGCCAGTGTAGAAACACCGGCTTGAGAAAACTTCAGTTATGATAATCACTCCATTTAAAACGAAGAATTGGGATGATTATTATAACAAAAAAGAGAAAAAAGCAGTAGTTGAGGACACTGTTTAACCTTTTAAATATGGGAAAAGGGGCTTATAATATGATACAATGTATGCGGTGGTATGGACCCAGGGATCCAGTTAGTCTGAACGATATACGTCAGGCCGGTTGCACGGGTGTAGTTACTGCACTTCACCATTTACCTAATGGAATCGTCTGGAACCTGGAAGAAATTCGAAAAAGGAAAAAAACAATTGAAGAAGCCGGAATGAAATGGGAAGTTGTGGAAAGTCTGCCAGTGCATGAATTTATTAAAACACAAACTGGAAATTATTCTGAGCTGATCGAAAATTATAAAATCAGCCTCCAAAATCTTGGCATAGAAGGTATTCGCACTGTAACATATAATTTCATGCCCGTGCTTGACTGGACACGCACCGATCTGGCATTTCAACAACCAGATGGATCCCTGGCTCTGCGATTCGAAAAAGAAGCATTTATCGCATTTGATCTGTTCATTTTAAAACGCAGAGGAGCCGAAAATGATTATACTTCTGCTGAGCGTTCGGTTGCGGAAGAGAGATTTGAAAAAATGGGTAAGGATGAAAAAAAACAATTACAAAAAAATATTATAGCCGGTCTTCCCGGAAGTGAAGAAAGTTTTACGCTCATGCAATTCCAGAACGCGCTGGATACCTATCAAAATATCAGTACAGAAAAATTAAGAAGAAATCTTATTGATTTCTTAAAAGCAGTAGTTCCTGTTGCCGAAGCAAGCGGAGTTAAACTGGCAATACATCCGGATGATCCGCCCTTCCCCTTGTTGGGACTTCCCCGGATTGTAAGCACAGCAGGCGATATAGATGTATTGATTAAAGAAATTCCTTCTGAAAACAACGGTCTCTGTTTTTGTACCGGTTCCCTGGGTGTACGGGCAGACAATGACCTCCCGGCCATGATTCGCCAATATTCAAACCGAATTCATTTTCTCCATCTTCGCAGTACGCGCAGAAATGAAGCCGGCGATTTTTATGAGGAAAATCATCTGGAAGGTGATGTGGATATGTATAAAGTGGTGAAAGAAATAATTCAGATGATGGAACAAAGAAAATCCCGCGTCCCTATGCGTCCGGATCACGGTCACCAGATGCTGGATGATCTGAATAAGAAAACCAATCCGGGTTATTCGGCCATCGGGCGATTGCGGGGACTGGCGGAATTAAGGGGCCTGGAATTAGGAATCAGGAATTCAGTTTTCAAAGCTTGAAAAATATTTTTCTCCTGTAAAGAAAATATAATAAACCACTTTCGAGCGCAAATACAACAAGGGATCCCAAAATTGCTGCAATCACTGATGGAATTTGTATGATTCCAAAAATTCCTTTCGTGATGGTTAGTACATAACCTGTGAACCACCTGTCTCCAACAATTTCATTAAAGAGATAAATAAAAATGGAATTGAGTGCAAATAAATTGAAAAATAAAAGATAACTCCGGTGCTTTTTAATATCAATCCACCAATAGCATATAGACAAAAATAAAAGGCAATATCCGCCGGAAGCAAGCACAAAAGAACTGGTTGCAATTCTTTTGATGATTGGTGTAATATGAGACCAATCCAGACCAAACCCAAGGAATAGAAATATCAAACCGGTAATCAGCAGATATTTCATTTTTTGAGATGCCGTTTTATCACTCAATAATAATTTGCCTGCCAGCACACCCCAAATTGTATGAGCACTTGTCGAAATGCAATTGATCGCCACCCACCCACCTGAATTTATTTTATTCATCAAAATAAGATCTATGTAATTTCCAAAATTATGCTGGTCAACAAAAGGCTGATCGAATCCGGGAATGTGCATGTACCTGTATAATAGCTCAGGTATCAGCAGACAAAGCCCGCTAACAACAAGTTGTGCCGGAACCGTCCAGTCCATGATCAAAAATGCTACCAGGGTAGTAAATGACAATTGTGTAAGTACATCCCAGAGTTCAAATGAAAGTCTGTCGCCCCGCACTGCATAATCTAACACTCCCCAGAAAAATAACCATCCGCATCGCTTCAGGATTTTAATGAAAGATTGATTCCAGCTCATGGTTTGCCGGTATTTTTTCATTGAAAATGCCAGTGCTACTCCCGCAACAAACATGAAAGTTGGTTGAACCAGGTCCCAGAAATGTAGTCCGTTCCACGGATGATGAAAGAACTGGTTCAAAATATGAGAAGCCCAGCCCCCATTTAATGCAGGCTGCAGGTGTTCATAAAGCAGTGTACTTTCCAGGGCTAAAAGGATCATAGTCATTCCCTTGAGAAAATCGAGGGAGGAAAGTCGGTTGGAAATAGGGAGGTTCTCTTTCATGGTTATTCGAATGGCTGCCTGAATGTAAATAAAAATTGTTATTCCTGCTTTACCATGACCAGGCGGGTTTAAGTTTGCATTCTATGTTTGGTTCTATTTTATCCTTATATGGTATTGATGAAAGTGAATATTCCGTAAAGCCATTTGGAAACGGACTGATCAACCATACATGGAAAATCATATCTGCCGGAAGGGAATATCTTTTGCAAAAGATCAATCAAAATATATTTAGGAAACCAGTGGATATAATGGAGAACTGCAGTCAGCTGTCTGATTATTTCAGAACAAGTCACCCGGATTATTTATTCGTAGCACCATTGACAAATTTCAAACACAGGAATTATGTTGTTGACGAAGAGAATAACTATTTCAGGTTATTCCCTTTCGTTAAAAATTCGTATACCTGCAATTCTGTATCAAAACCAGGCCAGGCTTTCGAAGCAGCAAAACAATTTGGAAAATTTACGAGTTTATTATCCCGATTTGATGCATCTAAATTACGTATAACAGTTCCTGATTTTCATAATTTAACCCTGCGCCTGGATCAATTCAAAGCATCCATACAAACAGGAAACAGAAACAGAATTGAAGAAACAGGTGAAGCCATAGATTTTCTGATAAAACAGGCCTCGCTTGCCGGTACATTCGAAAAAATTAAGAAGAATCCATCCTTTGCTTTAAGGGTTGTTCACCACGATGCAAAAATCAATAACGTCCTGTTTGATATAGGGAATGATGCGGGTTTATGCGTTATTGATCTGGATACAGTAATGCCTGGTTATTTTATCAGCGATGTTGGCGATATGCTTCGTACCTATCTTTCTCCAGTTAGTGAAGAAGAGTCTGACTTCAGCAGGATCGTGATCAGGGAAGAATATTTCCGCGAGATTGCAAAAGGATACCTTGGGGAAATGCAGTTAAGTCTTTCCCGGGAAGAAAAGTTATATTTTGTATATGCCGGAGAATTTGCGATATATATGCAGGCATTACGTTTCCTGACAGATTATTTATATGACGATATTTATTATAGCATCAAATACAAGAACCAGAACCTTATACGCGCAAATAATCAAATAACTTTATTACAAAGGTATAAGGAGAAAGAAGACAGGCTGAATGAAATATTAAATTCTTAAAATACCAATGTCGCAATTGAATGCGGCAGGCTTTCCATTTTTGCTGCTTTATTATTTATCCAAAGTAAATAGGGAACTGTTTTATCAGTCCGGTTCATTACGACCACAGCAATTTGACCATCCGCATTTTTAAATGCCGTCGTTTCCAGCATGTCCCTGTTGGCTGAGCTGATGATCCGCCGCGCTCCCGGACGAATAAATTTAGAAAAATGACCTATATAATAAAATGAACTTGTAAATATCAATTCACCTTTTTTGGTGTCTCCAATCACAGGAGCAAAACAAAAATTGCCTACATGATTAGGTCCGCCGATTTCATCCACTAAAATATTCCAGTCCGTCCAGCCGACTGTACCATTATTAAAATCATTCACCATAGAATGGCCATATACTTCACCCAAAGTCCACTCATTAATCCTGGCTGCATCAAAACGATCTGTGCAACCTTCTGTAAACATTAATTTTTTATCCGGAAATGTTTCAGCCACTCTTCGCACATTATCAAACATCATTGCACTACCGGTCCATGTTTCATACCAATGATAACCGATCCCCCATATATATTTCGCGGCTTCCTTATCATTTAAAATCGTGCTCGCAGTCTGATAAATCAGGTCCCTGTTATGATCCCATGCAAGCAGCTTCTTATCTGCCATTCCCCCTTTAACCAGGGTTGGTCCCAAATAAGTTTTAATAAAATCTCTTTCATCTTCGGCAGAAAAATAACAGGACTCCCAGGTTTGTTTTGCCATAGGTTCATTTTGCAGCGTTAGACCCCAAACCGGAATGCCTTCTTTTTGATATGCGTTTATAAACTTCACGAAATAGTTTGCCCAGGATTGCCTGTATTGAGGCAATAATTTACCACCCTGAACCATACTGTTATTATCCTTCATCCAGGCAGGCGGACTCCAGGGGCTAACAAATAAAGTAAGTTTACCTCCGGATGCAGCAATCGCCTTTTTGATTAAAGGAATCCTAAACTGCCTGTCATGGTCAATATTAAAAGATTTGAGTTCCTTGTCGCCATCACTGACATAGGTATAACTGGCACTGGAAAAATCACAACTGTGAATATTTGTTCTTGCGAGGGTATAACCAATACCATTTGTTTTGTCATAATAAGCAGTCAGCAATTGTTTTTGCACATTGTCCGGCATTTTCGCAAATGTTTCTGCTGAAGCATCTGTAATTGCGCCACCAATGCCAAGAATTGTCTGAAAACTATGGGAGGGATCAACAAAAACACATACCTGCGTTTCGAGGGGTTGGCCGAAATCGGAAAACTGTAATCCGCTGTCAGTTTTAGTTATCCTGTAACTGGTATTTTTGGCGGTAGTATAAACTGTAACGGTTCGCTGATTCTGGGTATAGGCTGTGTGCACAAGTGCAAAAAAGATACAGCAAAAAAAATATCGTTTCATGATGGCTCGTTTAATATTAAAAAGTGAAGATAATTGAAATCACTGTTCTAATTTTATCCTCTCAAATTAAAATGCTTTGCTATGCTAACAGACAAAGAACTAAAAGCATTTGTTCCGACTGTTAAGCCGGACAAAGCAAAAACTTTTTATAAGGATATTTTAGGCCTGCAACTATTGTCTGAAGATAATTACGCATTGGAATTCAATGCAAACGGGATCTTGCTCCGGGTAACCATAGTGCCGGAATTAAAGCCCCAGGGCTTTACAGTTTTAGGCTGGAATGTTCCTGATATATCGTCTGAGATCAAATCGCTGAACAAAAAAGGAATAGTTTGTGAAAGATATAGTTTTCTTGATCAGGACGGTCTGGGAATCTGGACCGCACCGGGAGGTTCAAAAGTTGCCTGGTTTAAAGACCCTGATGGGAATATTCTTTCACTAACAGAATAACTATAAATTATTAATTATTGATTATTAATTCGCCACACTCCCATACTCCCATACTTGTTTAGACTTTCGGAGTTTCTCCCTCATGAGCCTTAGCATTGGCTTCTTCAATTTCATATTCGAGTTCCGGATCAATATTCTGTTGTTCTACTTTTCTTTCTCTTTCAAGCAACTCTTCGTGGTGGGCCTGTAAATAATCCAGTTCTTTTTTGCCATAGGAAAAGCGTGTAAAAAGTACAAACAGCACAGGTACAATAAATATGGAAATGGATGTGGATGCGATCATGCCGCCAAGCACCGTAAACCCGATGGTATTACGGGCAACGGCACCTGCTCCGGTTGCAAGTACAAGAGGCATGACGCCCAAAATAAATGACATGGAAGTCATAATAATGGGTCTGAATCTTAAACGCACAGCTTCCATTGTAGATTTCCATAATTCCTCTCCCCTGTCCACGCGGATTTTTGCAAACTCAACGATCAGGATCGCATTTTTA
>DATHNR010000557.1:0-12585 GCA_035485835.1 Puia sp. | reverse complement strand
ATCATTATTTATACAAATTGGTATTGGATAGATCCACTCCTGGGCATTTTAGTAGCAGTAGTCATTGTTTTCAGCACCTGGAATCTTTTAAGAGACAGTTTACGTCTTTCACTGGATGCAGTTCCACTGGGCATCGATTTGCGTGCTGTTAAAGCTGCCATTGAAAAAATTTCCGGCGTAGAGGATTTTCATCATATTCATATCTGGGCATTGAGCACAACAGAAAATGCACTTACCGGACATGTCGTATTAAAAAAAGAAATTGGAATGGAGGAACAGGAAAGAATTAAAGGAGAAATTAAACACAAACTGCTTCATTTAAATATACAGCATGTTACACTGGAGACAGAAACCGAAACGCTCGCCTGTGAAACTAAACACGAACCTAATCTTTCAGTAAATCCCTGACACTTCTTTCCAGATCAGGTCCTTCAGCGTTGATCGTCCTGATAATTCCCTGCCTGTCGATCAGGAAAGAAGACGGAATCATGTCTACACTGTAGGCATATGCCGAAGGTGCTTCCCATCCTTTAATGTCAATAACCTGGATCCAGATGAGTTTGTCATGCCGAACTGCCTTTTTCCAGCTATCCGCATCTTCATCCAGGGAAACCCCGTAGATCTCGAGTCCTTTGTTATGATATTTATTATACAATTTTACCAGCCGGGGATTATTGTGACGACAAGGTCCGCACCAGCTTGCCCAAAAATCTATCAGTACAACTTTTCCCTTCAACTCAGATAAAGTAACCATTTTCCCATTTAAATCCGGTAACGATAAGTCAGCTGCAGATTGTCCGGGTATCATTTGAGAAAATAGATTTAGTTTAAAAACCATGAATAAAAGAATAAAATAAATTCTGTTCATTTACAACAATCTTTTTTAGTGAACAAGGACCTAAAAATGCTGATCAATCTCTTCCAAAAATTCAGAGCGGTCGCCATTTCTTAATAATTACTTCTATTTAACGTCAGTTTACAAAACTCCAGTATATACCCAGACGAATTCTCAGGCCAATATATGGGTATGAGGGTGCTACGAAATTAGTATTTGTAAATCCAAATCCTGTTTCGGGTGAGACCTGGGCTGTATTAAGATTTTCTGCACGGAAATAAGCAACAAAGCTCCGGATACGGAAATTCACATAAGCATTGACGTCCGGTAATTTCTCAGCTATGATTGTTTGATTTTGCGTAAAAAATTGTCCCACAACAGGAGAATATGCATCTGCACTATACGGGGTATAATACCTGAATTCCAGCCCAAACGCCAGCACCAGGTTTTTGTAGCCGAGGGTACCTTCATAACCTATCTGGCCATGCGTAACAAATAAAGGGATATTTACAGGGGAAGCTCCGGCTACTTTTTGAACTGCCGCCATAGCCCTTAGTATGAGGTGTCTTGAAAGAGCAAATCTTTTGTCGGCAGTAATGATCAATACATTAAAAGGGTTTGTTTCCTGTGCTGCTATATAATAATCTTTGAAATAAGGATAATTATTCATGAGATAATAATTTCCTGTGAGTGTCAGTTGAAGTTTCGGCTGGTCTATGGTTCCAAACAAATGCAGCACATTTTCCTTATAAAATGAGCCTGCAGGTACGCCAAATCCAAAACTGCTTTCCTGGCTCCAGGCCATTCCAAGTGACCGGTTTACGTTTTCAAAGCCAACCTGGAGGTATCCAAGGTTTTTACTTATCTGTCGTTTGAGACTTATGTAGGCATTATAATCCCCTGCATTAAAACCATTAATGTATAAATTACCAAAAGCTTCCACATCCCATTTTTTATTGCGTGTCTTGTTCCTGTATTCACCATGAACAAATAAATTATATAGTGAACGCTCACCGGCATCATATGTACCGTTCATAGTTTGAAAACTTATTCCGGCTTTAAGAAACTGCTGTGAATTTTTCGAATCCGGGAATGAGTATAGAGAAAAGTCATTGGTAAGATTATGCCAGAGATCGCTCAACTGTATTGTATCAGGAGTGGAAATAAATTTCAGTTCATTTACATAATAAGCTGTTTGCGGAGCATAATCATTGAACATTTGATGGTAAGTGGAATAACTGATGGTTTGTTCAGCACGGAATTTGGGATAAAACAAAGGAATGACCACAGAATCGTTCACCAGGGAATCTTTGAGCCCTATAATATCATACTGTTGTCTTAACATAAAAGTACCAGTCGTATAAAAAGTACCGGTAGGTATCGGCACACCAAAAGCATTATTAACGCTTGAAAAGTTTTGTGATGGACCAATATTCGTAGGTATCGTAAAGCGGTTGGAAAAAGTATTTGAGTCCAGATCCGCATTATTTTGAATACCTGCACTCTCCGCAGATTGAAGTTTACTTCCCAGGAGAACCAGGAATGCCTGATATCGTTTATTCTGGGACTGATACCATGATGTAAAGCGGTAATTGTTATGATTGGTGTTCTGATTACCATAAGTGCCGGGCGAATTAATCAAACGGTATTGAAAAAAAGCATTCCAGTTTCTTGTGATATTTTGAGTATGAACAAGGTTGATCATTTGTTCAGCACTTGTTCCGAGTAAATAATCGAGTTCGGAATAAGGTTTGGTCGTGTTATAAAATCGGGAGTTTTCTACTGTGAAGACGTAGGGGTCATAAGCATGCCATCCTCCATCCCAACCTGGTTTCATGAATGGATTAAATATCAGGTCGTGGGAAGCTGTACCGATATTTCCAAAATCAACATAAGTTGGCGGAAGAGGATAACGCAGGTAGAAATTATAAACTTCAGAATCGATTTTTTGAAGCCTGCTTGAATCGAGAAAACGAAAAGTGATACTCATCGTATCGTCCTTCCGGTGCTGCAATGAATCCTTCCCTCCCTGACCTCCCATTCCGCGGAAACGACTTGAGGGATCGTTTTGACCTTTTGCTGCAAGGCTAACTATAATTAAAGTAATGATAACCAGAAGTCCTTTCATGCCACTTCTCTTCATCCATAAATTTGACGGAAAATTAACCAATCCCTGCGTGCCGTTACCTGATAAAACGTTAATATTCATATGGATGCCACGAGCCCTTTGAAAATGGCCGTCAGCCTTGGTTCTGCCTGTCTGGCTGCCGTCAAGACTTCTTCATGGGTAATGATATTTTCTTCATCCCGGATACCCATATCCGTTATAATACTAAGTGCAAAAACGTCCATTCCAAGATGGACGGCTGCAATAGTTTCCTGAACCGTACTCATACCAACGGCATCCGCCCCGGCCATATGTAATAACTTGTATTCGGCGCGGGATTCAAAGCTTGGTCCGGTGACCCCGGCATAAACACCTTCTCTTACCTGGATTTTTTTTATTTCTGCAATGTATTTTGCTTTTTGTATTAGCTTTTTTTTATAAGGTTCACTCATGTCAGGAAATCGTGGCCCGAATATTTCGGCATTGGGTCCGATTAAAGGATTGACAGTAAACAAACTGATATGATCTGTTATGATCATAAGATCGCCTACTTGAAATGAAGGATTCATTCCTCCGGCCGCATTGGAAAGAAAGAGGGTTTGGACACCAAGAAATTTCATAAGACGGACAGGAAATACAACCTGATCAACATTATAACCTTCATAATAATGAAAACGTCCGGCCATAGCAACAATTCTTTTCCCTTCCAGCTTACCAAAAATCAAATGTCCGCTATGTCCTTCAACGGTTGAAACCGGAAATTCGGGAATAGAAGCATAATCAAGTTGAAATTCAATATCGATTTCTTTTGATAAATTCCCGATTCCACTACCAAGAACAATTCCGACAGAAGGATTATGGGGATAGGATTTTTTAATAAAGTCAGCCGTTTGCTGAAGATTTCTGATCTGGCTTTCCGTCATAGTTTACGTTATATGATCCAGGAATAAACCTCGCAAAGATAAGCTGCCAGCCCGTATCTGAATAGTTTATCGGATTCTGGCATGCCGGAGTTCCAACAGGTTTAGTCCATTTGCTTCAAAGCCACTCACTGCAGGGTTTACGAAGTGAATCACTTCATCATACCAGAGCGGAACCACAGGTGCATCATTTATCACAAGCTGGTCCATCATCTGGTAATAATCATACCGTATACTATCATTATTTTCTATCAATGCGTTCCGATAGAGCTGATCGTATTTAAAATTCTTATACCTGGTGTAATTGGGTGGTGCAGGATTAACAGAATAAAATACACTCAGGTAATTTTCCGCATCCGGATAATCGCCTATCCAGCTGGCTCTGAAAAACAATGCCTGCGACTTGGCAGTTTCTTCGAGCAGGAGACTTTTCTGAGTAATATCTACCTGAACTTTCATCCCGATTTCTTCTAACTGTCGCGCTATAAATCCAGCCAGGTCGGCATAAATATCAATCGTTTTAAGCGTGATAACCGGAAGTCCCATGCCATCGGGATATCCGGCCTCCCGCATGAGTTGCCGGGCCAGTACAGGATTATAATGGTACCCGTGTACTTTTGCCGAATCAAATCCGGGAAGTCCGGGAGGTATAAAACCGCTTTCAGCCGGCGTACCGATAGAATTCCTCAGATAGGTAATCATTTTTCTTCTGTCAAATCCATAATTTATGGCCTGACGAATTTTTAACAGCCGCAATGGGGAAGCTTTTACAGCGGGAATACTGCTATCTACTACGATACCCAGGTATTCTGTATTGAGATAAGGGCTTTTTGATAATTGTATCTTCCCTACCCAGTCATTTTTCAATTCCCCTTTTTTATTCAGCACTTCGTCTTTAAATGAAGGGTCAACATCATTCATGAAATCAAGTCTGCCTTGTTGCAACAATAAAAACTCGGTGGCGCGGTTATCGAAAAAACTGATCTTTATTGCATCCAGGTATGGAAGCCGGACACCCGCACTGTCCTTTTCAAAATAGTTATCGTTTTTAATAAGAATCAGGTCCTGTCCTTCTTCCCAGCTTTTGAATTGAAAAGGTCCCGTTCCGCATGGATGACTCCTAAAATCCTTCCCGTATTTTTCTACAACTTCGCGAGGGACTATAGAGCAATACTGCATGCTTAAAAGGCCAAGTATAGGATGAAAAGCTGTCAGCAGGCGGAGTTGAAAAGTAGAATCGTCAGGAGCCTGAAAAGCATCCACACCTGAAATCCTTTCGTTAAAAATCCAGGCCCCACTGCTGGCTGTTTTTTTATCCACTAATCTGGAGAAACTATAGACGATATCAGAAGCTTTCAAACTTCTACCCTTTCCGCCCGGGAATGCTTCGTTATCATGAAAAAAGACATCTCTCCGTAAATGAAAAATAAATGTTTTTTTGTCTGTGGAAATTTCCCAGGAGACTGCCAGCGAAGGCACAATATTTAAATGTGAATCCGTCTGTACCAGGGTATTGTACAACTGGTGAACAGGCCACATAATGGACTGGTTTTTTGCAAAAGCAGGATCCAGGCTGGCGATACCCGTTGGTTCATTGTAACGGAAAGTTTTTTTATTACTGGTTGAAAGCGAATGACAGGCGGTGAATAAAAAACCTGTCATTATAATAAAAATAAAGACCTTTCCTTTGTTGTATAAAATTTTCATCCGGATACGAAAATCGCATTTATGATTCACCAGGCGAAAAGGATTTTTTCACTTTCAACTATTTGTTCCCTGTTATTATTTTCTGTAGCAGCGCAAAAGGAAAAACCAAAATTTACAAGAGCAGATACACTGAGAGGTTCCCTGAATGCAGAACGCTCTTATAATGTATTAAAATATGATATTTCCATTACACCCGATTTTGAAAATAAATCGATACAGGGAAAGAATACCATTACTTATATTGATTCTGGTCTGAAGACTATGCAAATTGATCTGCAGGTCCCTCTGGAAATAGACAGCATCATTCAGTATGAAGGAAAGTTAGCATTTACAAGAGAGGGGAATGTTTTTCATGTTGAAATTTGGAATGATGCCAATATTAAAATATTAAAATACGAGAATTGCCGCCCCTGCAGAAGGCAAATGACTATTTATTATCATGGAAATCCACAGATCGCCGTTCGTCCACCATGGGGGGGAGGATTTATCTTCACTAAAGACTCTCTTGGACGACCCTGGATGAGCGTAGCCTGTGAAGGCACAGGAGCCAGCGTCTGGTACCCCTGTAAAGATTATCTGGGTGATGAACCCGACAGCGGAGCGAGTCTGACGATGATCGTTCCGGACGGACTGGTAGCTGTTGCTAACGGCCGACTCATCAAAAAAAGTATTGTTTCAAAAGGAATGACTTCCTGGACCTGGGCAGTTGTTAACCCGATTAATAATTATGATATCATTCCTTATATCGGCAAATATGTAAACTGGAGAAGTACGTTTTACGGACAAAAGGGAAATCTCGATTGTAGTTTCTGGGTTCTTGATTATGATCTTCAAAAAGCAAGAAAACATTTTACGGTAGTGGATTCCATGCTGCGCTGTTTTGAATATTGGTTTGGACCCTATCCATTTTATGAAGATGGTTATAAACTTGTTCAATCACCGCACCTCGGCATGGAACATCAGAGTGCAATTGCCTATGGTAATCATTTTCTTCAGGGATACCTCGGCAGAGATTTATCGGGAACCGGATGGGGCTTGAAATGGGACTTCATCATTGTGCATGAAAGTGGTCATGAATGGTTTGGAAATAACATCACCTGTAAAGATATTGCTGATGAATGGATTCACGAATCGTTCACTAATTACAGCGAAACCCTGTATACCGGATATTATTTCGGCAAGGAGGCTGGAAATGATTATTGTATCGGCACCAGAAAAACAATTCAAAATCTGAACCCTATTATCCAGTATTACGGGGTTAATCACGGACCGGAAGGAACCGATGAATATTATAAAGGGGGTAATATGATACATACTATCCGGCAGGTGATTCATAATGATGAAATATTCAGGCATGTTATGCGGGGTCTTAATCAGAATTTTTATCATCAGACTGTCACAGCCCTGGATATCCAGAATTATATAAATAAAATTTCAGGAATAGATTTTACACCTGTCTTCAATCAGTACCTGCGCTCGACTGCCATTCCTGTTTTAGAATATAAATACGAAGAGAAAAATTTAGTTTACCGATGGACAAACTGCAATCCGGATTTTAATATGCCTGTCAGAGTAGATGTAAATGGTGAGCATTGGCTTAAACCGACAACGGAATGGAAAAAAGAACACATTTCGATGGACGCCAATACAGTTTTGCAGGTTGACAGGAATTTTTATGTGAATCAGCGGGACGTCAGCAGAAATCCATAGCCGGAACATGTGATCCAAATCCTTCATCTTTGCATCGCAACATTTCCTGCATGAGCACCATTCGGCGGCAAAGCATACTTTCTTCTGGAATCATTTATCTTGGCTTTGCGCTGGGTTTTCTAAACACGTATCTGTTTACTCGTCAGGGCGGTTTTACCCCATCTGAATATGGTCTTTATGGTACTTTCATAGGGGTGGCCAATATCATCAATGCCTTTGCCAATTTTGGAATGCAGGCCTATATTTCTAAATTCTATCCATACTATCAGGATAATCTTAAAGTAAAAGATAATGACATGATGGCCTGGGCCTTTGTCACATCTATTTTTGGGTTTATCATGGTCCTTGCTGCCGCTTATATTTTCAGGGGACTCGTCGTAAGAAAGTTCTCTGCCAACTCTCCTGATTTTGTAAAATATTATGCCTGGGTCTTCCCTTTGGGGTTTGGGCTGACCATGTATTCGATTCTCGAAGCATATGCCTGGCAACTTAGAAAATCTGTATTGACCAGTTTCCTCAAAGAAATGCTTTTCAAGTTATTTACTTCTGTGCTTGCCATTTTTTTCTTCCTGCATATAATTCGTGATTTTGATTTATTCATAAAATTATTTTCGCTGACTTATATACTGTTGGCCGTCATTTTATTGATCGTGCTGATACGATCCGGGGAAATGCACCTGACCCTTCGTGTGAGCAGGGTTTCCAAAAAATATTTTAAAAAGATCCTCCTGCTTTGTTCATTTATCTGGAGCGGAGGTCTGATACAGAATATTGCTTATGTGTTTGACAATATCGTGATTGCCGCCGTTATTCCCAATGGCCTGACCATGGCGGGAATATTCAGTCTTGCTGTAAATATTGCCAGCCTGATACAGGCGCCCCAAAGAGGGATCATCGCTGCTTCCATCGGTCATCTCTCACGAGCCTGGAAAGACAAAGACTTCGGAAAAATACAGCGGATCTACCAGCGCTCTTCCATAAACCAGTTAATTTTTTCCTGCGGTATTTTTGCTTTGATATGGATGAATTTTATGGATGCGGTAAAAAACTTTCATTTACAACCAGCTTATAAACAAGCTATGCCCATTTTCTTATACCTCGGAATTTGGCGAATTGTGGATATGGGCACAGGTGTTAATTCACAGATTATAGGGACGTCAACCCGTTGGCGTTTTGAATTTCTCACTGGCATGATCCTTCTTGCCATCACGCTTCCCCTGAATTATATAATGGCAAAAAAACTTGGTGTTATAGGACCAGCTATTGCTACACTGATTTCGTATACCATATACAATGCAATTCGTTACATTTTTCTTTTAAAGAAATTCAGGCTCCAACCTTTCAGCTATAAATCAGGTCTGACCATTTTACTGGCCATATCAGGTTATTTTGTCAGTTACCTATTATTCAGTCACATACATGGATTTGCAGCCATGACCTTGCGCAGTCTCTGTTTCATTTTAGTTTATATTACCGGAATGTTACTGTTAAAATTATCTCCCGACGTAATTCCTGTTTGGAATACTTTGAAAAAGAAACTCGCGATTCCCTATCTTCGCAGCCGCAAATAAGCAAAGTTCTTACTCATGATCACGAGACGAAATATCAGGGTTAAAATAATGCAAACCCTGTACTCCCTGGAGGCACAGGATAATCAAAAGACGGGAGATGCTCAGAGGATTCTGCAAAAGCATTTTGACCAGTCCGGCCAATTACTCATTTACCTTATTTTTTTTCTGACTGAACTTGCGCGTTATGCTGAAACGGATTCCCTGCGCCGTTCTTCCAAACACCTGCCTTCGGAGCTGGATAAAAATGTAAATACAAAACTTGCCGGTAATCAATTACTCTGGAAGATACTCGAACAGGAATCCTACCAGAAAATTGTTAAGAAATACAAACCCGAATTGAATGATCATGCGGATATGGTCCGTAAGTTATATCTCGAACTTCGGGACACGGAAGTCTACAGAACATATATATCTGAAAACAGTCGTGATAAAAAACCTGAAAAAGAGATTCTGGAATATATTTTGAATGATTTTTTACTGCCCAATGAAGCTTTTGAATCACATCTGGAAGAAATATTTCCGAACTGGGGAGACGATGCTGAAATGATGCAGAAATTGGTTTCGGGATATCTGAACAAAACCACGGCATTTAATTTTGAAGAAATTGTAAGTCCGGATAAAGCATTATTCGCCCGGGAACTTCTTTCAGCCGTACTGGAAAAAAAAGATGTCACGATGGAATTGATCCGACCAAAATTAAAAAACTGGGATGCGGACCGGATTGCCACGCTTGACATGATCTTTATGCAGATGGGCGTTTGCGAGTTTTTATATTTCGAGACTATTCCTCCTAAAGTGACCATCAACGAATATATTGATCTGGCCAAGGACTACAGTACACCTCTCAGCGGTCAGTTTGTAAATGGGATACTTGATAATATTCATAAGGATCTGGTTACAGAAAACAAGATGCATAAGGTGAATTTCAAAACCTCCTGATCCATGACAGGTTTTTTATATAGGTTTGCAAAAAATAACAGGTGATGCGTAATACTATTTTGGCTTTATTTGTAGCATCTTTCCTGTTTTCCTGCCGGGAAAACGATTCAAAGCTAAAAGTATTCAGCTCAATGCAGATGCCCAAAGACAGCAGTCTTTTTACGAAGATCACATGGCTTGATTCAACCAGTCGCGATTACGGAACCATTCCGGAAGGACAAAAGCTGGAAGTGGCATATCGTTTTTTGAATTCAGGTGATAAACCACTAATCATAGCCCGGGTGCAGCCAAGTTGTGGATGCACAATAGCCGAACAACCTGATGAGCCCATCCTGCCAGGGAAAGAAGGTGTTATTAAAGCTTCTTTTAATAGTGAGGGCCGGATAGGGATCAATCACAAAAAATTGTACGTGTTTGCCAATACAAAAGGCTCACAGAGCAACGAAGTCCAGTTTAATGTTGTAGTTCAGAAGAAAAAATGGTAAGGTAGATCTTAAAATAAAAACAATACAATGAGTCATTCAGTTATTTTATTACAGTCAGCGCCGGGAGGCGGTAGTTTGCAGTTACTTCTTATTGGAGGAATGATCCTCGTGTTTTGGTTATTCATGATTCGCCCACAGGCTAAAAAAGCAAAACAGGCTAAGACATTCCAGCAAAATATGCAAAAGGGTGATAAGATTGTTACCATTGCAGGTATTCATGGCACGATCAATAAAGTGAATGAGGATGGCACGATCATGTTGGAAACCAGTCCGGGCAGCTATATGAAAATTGAAAAAACTGCTATTTCGATTGAATGGACTCAAAATATCAATAAACCAACGGTGGCAATAGCGGATAAAAAATAATTTGATAATTTTTTGAAGGCTTAATGTCCGAAAGCGTAATTTATTATTCAAATGTTACATGCTTAAAATCGGATTAACCGGTGGTATAGGGTCAGGGAAAACGACGGTAGCACAAATATTTGAAGTGCTGGCAATTCCCGTTTATTATGCCGATCAGGCCGCGAAGGATCTTATGAATCAGGATCCGGAATTAAAAAAACAAATCATTTCTGCATTTGGCAGGGAAGTTTATAAAGAAGGGGTACTCGACCGGAGTTATCTTGGTGGAATAGTTTTCGCGGACGCGGAAAAACTTTCACTGCTTAATTCATTTGTGCACCCGGTTACATTTCGTGATGCATCTTCCTGGATGCAAAATCAAAAAACATCTTATGCGGTAAAGGAAGCGGCCCTGATCTTTGAGGCAGGACTGGAGGATTTTTTCGATTATATCATCGGTGTGACTGCCCCGGAATCCCTACGCCTGGAAAGGGTCATGAACAGGGACCATACTTCAAAAGAAAGTGTATTGCAAAGAATGGCGCAGCAAATGGACGAAAAAGAAAAAATTTCAAGGTGTGATTTTGTAATTATTAATAACGAAAAGCAGGCGCTTTTGCCACAAGTGCTGGAAATCCACAAGACTTTACTTACAAAGGCAAATGAAGAGAAAGTGTGAAAGTGTGGTAGTTTGGTAGTGTGGTAGTGCATCTTTCAACTACCAAACTACCACACTACCACACTTTCAGTTATTTTAGTTTTGCAAGTGCCTCTTTTATTCTCTTCCAGGCACGCTCAATATTTGTCATACTATTCGCGAAAGAAAATCTTATACAACGGGGTTCTCCGAATGCATCACCCATTACAGATGAAACATGGGCGGTATTTAATAAATACATGCAGAGATCGTTTGAATTTTGTAAAGTGTTTACACCATCAGATTTTCCAAAAAAAGAAGAGATATCGGGAAAAATATAAAATGCACCTTCCGGTTCGAAACATTTAATACCAGGTATTCCGGCAACAAGTTCCATCGTTTTCTCTCTTCTCCGCCTGAATTCTTCCACCATTTCAAAACTTGGCTTAAGATCAGTTGTGAGTGCTGTTACGGCAGCTTTCTGGGTAATTGAATTAGTAGCACTCGTAAATTGTCCCTGTAATTTCTCACAGGCTTTTGCAACTTCAACCGGTGCAGCAATATATCCCAATCTCCATCCTGTCATGGCAAAACCTTTGCTCAGGCCGTTTACGATTACGATCCTGTCTTTCAGATCACTGAACTGCGCTATGCTTTCATGTTTTCCCACATAATCAATATACTCATATATCTCATCAGAAATTATGGCAACTCCCGGATGTTTTCTGAATATGACAGCCAGCGCTTCCAGTTCTTTTTTACTGTAAACAGCTCCTGATGGATTACAGGGTGAAGAAAATAAAAAAACTTTTGTTTTCGGAGTAATGGCTGCTTCTAATTGTGCGGGTGTAATTTTAAAACCTGATTCCAGGCTGGTATGCACTTCAACAACTTTCCCACGTGCAATTTTTACGAGTTCAGAATATGTAACCCAATAAGGTGTAGGGATAATCACTTCATCGCCTTCATCAACAAGCGCGAGCATGGTATTAGCAAGGCTTTGTTTGGCGCCTGTTGAAGCAACAATTTGTTCGGGTTTATAATCCAGGTTATTATCTCTCTTTAGCTTTTCACAAATAGCCTGACGCAGGTCAAGGTATCCCGGTACAGGAGTATAATGACTCCAGTTATCATCAATTGCTTTTTTTGCAGCGTCTTTAATATGTTGTGGTGTATCAAAATCAGGTTCGCCAACGCTGAGGTCAATAACATCTACTCCCTGCGCGCGCAGTTCGCGGCTGAGTTTAGCCATTTTCAAAGTTTCCGGTTCACTGAAACGAGATAAAATCGAGGATAATTGCATAGTGATTCTTTACGATTTATTGCGGC
>DATHNR010000556.1:0-5891 GCA_035485835.1 Puia sp. | reverse complement strand
AAGGGGAACATGATAAGATTATTATCGAAACGGTTACTAAGATAATATGCAGGAATTTCATTGTATTATTTTTATAAGGAGATTCTGGAAAGCAATGAATTACATAAGTTGTCTTACGAAATCCTATTTTACCCCCCTCATTAAGTTAATGTTCTTTAAAACAATGTTATTTGGCACGGATTTCGTTTTCCCAGATTTAGTAATACAGCTCTATGAAAAATCAATATAGTGTTAAAGACAAACTGATTCTGTTGTTGCTTGCGCTGGGTGTGGGGTGTTTTGGATTTATCCTGCCTGATTCGCTTTCCGACCATAGTAAACTGGTGCATTTTTCCGCTCATTTTGGAATGAGTTTTTTGCTGGGACTTTGTTTCTATATGATCTGCACTGTTAAAATGCACATTTCGAAATCATTGACCTATAAGATACTCATTACGGCTACACTCTTTATCGGTGTCGTTTATAAGTTTTGGGAAATTGTTACACAGGGAATGATTGGTAATTATTCTTTCCATATGATTTTAGGTTCAACAGGTGTGGCGACTTCCATGTCCCAGAATATATCAGGCTTGCTCGGAGCGATTTTTTTGATTGAAGGGTTGGTAGAAAGAAACCTTGCTATGTCAGTTCTTAGGCATCCTAAAATGCAAAATGAATAAAGCTTTTCTCCATCACCAGGGATCTGATTGCTCTTAAATCTTATTTTTGCGGGCGTGGGCAATAAAAAACTTCAACGATTCGAAGCTATCCGCTCTTTCCCAAACGTGCTTCAATATCCGGAAGGTATGCAGGGTAAATGGAAGGATTTTTTTAAAAATGAAAATCCTTTAACATTGGAACTGGCCTGCGGAAAGGGAGAATATACTGTGGGACTATCAGTTCTTCATCCGGAAAGAAATTTTATTGGTGTGGACCTGAAAGGGAACCGGATTTATTCAGGCGCCCTTGAATGCCTTAAAAATAATATAACCAATGCCGCATTTCTCCGAACCCAGATCGACAAAATCGATGACTATTTTCTTCCTAATGAGGTGAGTGAAATATGGATCACATTTCCCGATCCGCACCTCCGTACTTCACGAGCTAAAAAAAGATTAACACATCCACGTTTTTTACGAATTTATCAATCCATAATTCAACCGGGGGGATTCATTCATCTGAAAACTGATTCAACTGAATTATTTCATTTTACCATGTTAATGGCAGATCTGTATGAACTGGATATTCAGGATTATTCGGAAGATGTTCACGCAAGATCAGCAAATGCGCCTGAGATTAATATTGTAACGCATTACGAAAAACTGGATATCGCAGAAAGTAAAAAGGTACACTACATACGTTTTGTTTTACCTGAAAAACAAATTCCGCTTCCTGATCCGAAATTGCAGGAGTTGCTAAAACAAATAGAAAATGCTGAAACATTCTAATATGCCAGTGAAAAAAATTAAACAGAATGCACAGGAAAAATCAGCTTCGAATATCAAAAAGATAAATCCTTCCGGTAAAAGAGAAGAATCCTTTTTTGAACTGGTATATGAAGTGGCCCGCCAAATACCTTATGGAAGAGTTACTTCTTACGGAGCAATTGCAGCCTGCCTGGGCACAAAACTTTCAGCACGAATGGTTGGCTGGGCCATGAATGGCGCTGATAAAATAAATCCTACTGTACCCGCACATCGTGTTGTAAACAGGGTCGGACTTCTTTCAGGTAAACATCATTTCAAGCCGCCGGGGAAAATGGAAAAACTCCTCAAGAAAGAAGGCATCCTGGTAAAGGACGATGTGATTGTTAATTTCAAAGAAAAATTCTGGGACCCCGGAGCCGAATTTTTATAATTACTTTTCCAATCGATGACCGTCTTCCATACTCCCATACTTCCATACTCCCGTACTCCCATACTCCCATACTTTCTTAGGCGTAATAAGGACTTATCATTATATAAACAATAACGCCCGTCACAGCTACATAAAACCACAAGGGCCAGGTAAAACGTGCCAGCTTCTTGTGTGCGATGAATCTATCCTGGAAAGCACGTTGAAGAGTAAATAACACTAAGGGTACAATAATACCGGATAAAATAATATGGCTGCTCAATATAAAATAGTAGACATATCTGAGATTTCCTGCCCGCAATTTTTCATCCGCACTCAGGATGCCGTCGTGATTCAGGTCCCCATACTTTACAGATGGATTGGAACTATGATATATCACATATGAGATCAAAAAAATCGAGCTCAGCACCACAGCAGTCAGGTTCGCTCTTTTATGCGCTTCTATCCTTCCATTTTTTATGAAATATAAACTGGCCAGCAATAAAATGGCAGTCGTTGAATTGAGAATCGCATGAAATAGCGGAAGATTACTTGTATTAAATCCGAAATTGACTTTAGTTTTTAATCCAAGAATAAGAAAAGCCACAGCCATCGGAATGGCAATTGAAATGGTGATAATGGGAAGCGTATAACTTTTTTCTTTCATTATTATTTATAATTGATCCAAAAAGAGAACGTTTTATTTTTTTGAATTGCCATTTTCATTATGTCATTTGACTCATAATTTCGCATTTGCAATTTTGCTTTATGCTTTATGCTTTATGCTTTATGCTTTAAGCTTTAAGCTTTATGCTTTATGCTTTAAGCTTTATGCTTTAAGCTTTAGGCTTTGAATCTTTGGCTTTCTGGATAAATAAATTACAAGCCCCGCTGTAGCCACCAGCATAAAAATAATGATCGGCAAAATTGGTTTTATTTCTTTTAATGGAGATACATAATTTTTATCTTTCTCCAGCATGATAAATACCATATCATTCGCCATCTTACTCATGTCCACACTATCCAATCCATTATAATATCCTCTTACTACATGTTCCTTATCGAGCAGAACAAGTTTTTGAGTATGTATAAAGTTTGAATCAACCCCCTCTCCGTCTGCCAAACCCAATTTCAATTCATTCATCGAAAAATCATAAATCTGTTTCTTGGGACCAGTTAACAGCCACCACAGATCCGGATTGATTCCAAATTTATTTCCATAGGCTTTTAATACTGACACTGAATCCCGTTCGGGATCCACACTAAACGAAAGAAATTGAATAAAGGCAGGATTCAATTGTTTAAACTCATCTTTCGTTGACAATGCATCCTGAAGTTTTCTGATATTGACAGTCAGCTTTGGACAAATGGAAGGACACCTTGTAAAGAAAAAATCAGCGACGATTACTTTACCAGGCAGATCGGCAAGGGAAACAGTTCTTCCAAGCTGATTTTGAAATTTAAAATCTTCTACAGAATGCCAGATCGTGTCGTCGATTGTTTTCCCGTCCCTGATTACAGAAACAACACTGTCATAATAATATCTTCCAGGCATTCCAATCGTATGATCGCTGGCTCTTTTTACAATCAGGTAGCTAATTACCGGTACCATAATCGCCAACAAAACTGCTGTCAGGGCTTTCTTACTCACATCATTTCTTTTAGATAAAAAAACCATCGCTTAGCAATGGTTAATTGTCAATTGTTAATTTTTAATGATTGGCTTTAAGCGTTAGGCCTTAAGCTTTAAGCGTTATTCCACTCCAGGTTTCTTCCCCTCTTCCTTATGTTCAACCGGTTTGACTTTCGTTTTGCTTTGTTCGTATTGATATTTGTCGTAGCGCATACGAAGATCGTGGAAAGAGCTGCCATCCCACATAAACGCAATGAGAAACCAAATAAAGAGGCATGCAGGAATAGCGATTGTCATAATGAGATTTTTGATCTCATGACCCAGATGCATAAATTCTGCAACAATAAAAAATGCCTTGGCGAGGGTCATAATAATAAAGACGCCGTTCAGAATATGCTTGGGGAAAAAATGCGTTTCATAATAAACGATAGCAACGATAAGTTCAAACACAGTTATGCAAAGCAGGATCCAGAAAGTTCTCCAGACTGCCTTCGAGTCAAATGAACTTTTATCTTTTCCGAAATCTGCTGATGTTGGGCTTGCAGAACTCATATGCTCATTCATTTTAAATTATAACAGATAAAAACAGGTAAACACAAATACCCATACCAGGTCCACAAAATGCCAGTAAAGTCCTGCCTTTTCAATCATCAGGTAATGCCCCGTCCTTTGAAAGTCTCCGCGCCAGGTCTTGATCAGCATAATAGTATTAATGATCACACCCGAGAATACATGGAATCCATGAAAACCGGTAATTGTAAAAAAGAAATTCGTGAAATTAGTTGTTGATTGTGTACCGTCGATATTCATAAATGGATTTCTGCCCCACCAGGCACCTTCACTATGCAGATGCGTCCATTCCCATGCCTGGCAACCCAGGAAAGCCAGCCCACCAAGAATCGTTAAGAACATCCATTTCATCACAGCCTTACGATCTTGTGCCTGCCCTGCTCCTACCGCCATTACCATGGTAACCGAACTCATGATCAGTATAAATGTCATCAGGCTCACAAATGCCAGGGGCACGCTCATTTCGCCAATGAAAGGAAAACTTTTGAATACCTCGTTTGGATTGGGCCAGGAGCTGGAAGAAAAACGAATGGTTCCGTAAGAGATCAGGAATGCACCGAAGGTAAAAGCATCACTCATGAGGAAATACCACATCATGAGTTTCCCATATTCCACATTGAAGGGACTCCTGCCTCCGCTCCACCATTTTTGACCTACTGGAACTGTTTGTGCCATGAGATTGTTTTGAACAGGTTCACAAATTTATCTAACAAAAAGCATACTTTATTGCACCATTAAAAAGAAAATGAACAGGTAGATCCATAACAGATCTACAAAATGCCAGTAAGTCGATACCACGTCTACCGGAACAGTATTATAACTCCGAATCTTTGTATTTCTTGCCCTAAAATACACAACAAAAAGGGCTATAACTCCTCCGAATACATGCAGTGCGTGTAATCCGGCAATGATATATAGAAACTGACCCGCTCCTGATCCGTGAAATGTAATTCCACTTTCCCATAAATGCCGGAATCCAAGCCATTGCAAAAACATAAAAGCAAGTCCCAGAAAAGCAGTAGCCAGTACCAGTTTCCTGTATCGGATCATTCGTCTTTCCCGGAAAGATTTCCCCGCCAGGAATATCGTGAGGCTGCTGATCAGTATTATGGAAGTAGAATAGTAAAAAGCAACCGGTGTAACATAAGATGTCCATCCGGGTTGTTCTCTTTTTACGACATACGCGCTCGTGAGCCCGGCAAACATCATGATGATACTGCCGATGCCAACCCATAAAATGAATTTATGAGGATGTATTTTTTTGTTTTGATCAGCCACGCGATTTAGTTCCAGACTCGGAGTCATTTTAAAAATTTCAATTTGCGACCTTATCAATCAGCAAAGCCAGCAACACTACCGGCAGATAAATATAACTGCTAAACATCACTCTTCTTGCTGCCTGAATAGTCATCTCCCTGTATAAGCGAACACATTGTCCGACCATAAAAATATTTGCAATCAATACAATCACCAAACTAACAATACCGCTCATTCCGTTGAAATAAGGCATGAATCCAACGGGCAGGAGAAGAAGAGAATAAATGACTGCCTGAAGTGCAGAATATTTTGTCTGTCCGTCTCCGGAAGGTAATAACTTGAATCCGGCCGCACTATAATCCTTATGAGCAATCCATGCTATTGCCCAGAAATGCGGGAACTGCCAGAAAAACTGTAAAGCAAAAAGTATCCAGCCACCTGCACTCAAACTATCATTACCTGCTGCCCATCCGATAAGGCATGGCATTGCTCCGGGAATTGCCCCCGCCAGAACCGCTGCCGAACTTACTTTTTTTAATGGGGTATAAATAAATGCATAAAAAAATAAACTGAAAACTGACAGAAGCGCTGTTAAAAAATTAAAATGCCATAACAACAA
>DATHNR010000555.1:0-3141 GCA_035485835.1 Puia sp. | reverse complement strand
AACAGAAGCCGTTGGCGAATTCAGGCAATCGGGATCGTTGGTTAGAGGAACTTTTCTGACCCCATCCGGAGATTATCGTTATCTGGATGGCGTTGTAAACGGGGATACTCTGAAAATATCTGCATTTGATGGTGGCCATGCCTATTCTTTTACAAGTATAATCCAGGATTCTAATAAAATGACAAATGGATTTTTTTATGCAGGTGCAAAGAATATTGAAACCTGGAATGCAGAGAAGGATGAACAGGCAAAATTGCCAGATGAATTCAGTCTGACCCGTCTGAAGGATTCCACCAATGCCACCCTTCATTTTAAATTTCCAGATCTGAATGGACACCAGGTGTCCCTGAGTAGTCCGGCATATAAGAACAAAGTTGTCATTATTCAGATCCTTGGTTCCTGGTGCCCCAACTGCATGGATGAAACCCGTTTTCTGAGTGCATGGTATATTCAAAATAAACCCCGTGGTGTGGAAATTATTGGGCTGGCATATGAAAGAACTTCTTCGTTTGCTAACGCAAAAAGGTTGTTGCAGCCCTTTATAACACGATTTAACGTAACCTACCCTATTCTTGCAACCGGAGTATCGGTCAATGATTCATTGCGAACAGAAAAGACTCTTCCTGAAATACAGGAAATCGTTGGGTTCCCCACAACTATATTTATCGATAAAAAAGGGTTAGTCAGAAAAATTGATACCGGTTTTAATGGTCCCGGAACAGGTGATCATTATGAAATATATAAGAAAGAATTTAATGAACTTGTTGATAGCCTTTTGAAAGAACAATAAGAGTGTGGAAGTGTGGAAGTGTGGAAGTGAAAATTTTAAAACCACCACCCTACCACCCTATCACACCACCACACTACCACACTTCCACACTTCCATACTAAAATAATTGGTTCGTACTAATAATATTAGTATTTTCGGGCAAAGGCTCTTCTCATGCTAAGCCCCAATCGCTCCATTGTTCATTTTGACCTGGATGCATTTTTTGTAAATGTTGAATATCTCAGGAATACCCGACTCAGGGGGAAGCCTATTGCGGTAGGCGGACACAGTGACCGGGGAGTAATTGCCTCCTGCAGTTATGAAGCCAGGAAATTCGGGGTTCATTCGGCTATGCCCACTAAACTTGCAAAACGTTTGTGTCCTGAATTACTTATCATCCAGGGCGATATGGATAACTATTCCCGTTTCTCAAACCTTGTTACTGAAATTATCCGGATGGAAGTGCCCGTTTTTGAAAAGTCCAGCATTGATGAGTTTTTTATAGATATGACCGGGATGGATAAATTTTTCGGTACCCTCCGATTCATTCAATATCTAAGGAAGAAAATAATTAAGGAAAGTGGGCTAAGTATTTCCCATGCACTTGCAACTAATAAACTGATAAGTAAAGTTGCAACTAATGAATGCAAACCCAATGGTGAGCTTGTGGTAAAAGCGGGTAATGAAAAGTTATTTCTGGCTCCCCTTCCTATTGAAAAATTACCCATGGTAGGAAATCAGACCGCTACCCTTCTCCGAAGGATGGGCGTGGAAACGATTTCTATTCTTAGCCAGATTCCCGTTGAAATGATGATTAACCTGCTTGGGAAAAACGGCATTGAACTCTGGAGAAGAGCTCAGGGTGTGGATGAAACACCCATCGTCCCCTTTCATGAACAAAAAAGTATCGGAACGGAGAACACATTTGAGACAGATACTATCAACATTCAGTTTCTGCATAAAGAGTTGGTGAGAATGACTGAAAAAATTGCTTTTGAACTTCGCTGCAATAATAAACTTGCCGGATGTGTTACCGTCAAAATACGTTACAGCGATTTTCAAACCCTCACCATGCAGTCGACGATCGCTTATACAGCTAATGATCATATGCTATTGCAGAAAGTAAAAGAAATTTTCAATAAACTATATGACCGGCGTTTGCTCGTCCGGCTGATTGGCGTTCGATTTACCAACCTGGTTGCTGGCAGTTACCAGATTAATATTTTCGAAGATAGTCAGGAAATGATCGGACTTTACCAGGCTATCGACAGTGTGAAGAAACAATTTGGAGAAAAATTTTTAATCCGAGCCGCATGTATCTGAATTGCAAAACATATTTCAGTTTTCGTTATGGAACTTATGGTACTGAGGAGCTGGTAACACATGCTGCCAGCCTGGGAATTAAACGGTTTGCTCTTACTAATATCAATAATACCTGCGACGCATGGGACTTTGTTGATTATTGCCAGAAGAACAAGATTGAACCCGTTCTAGGATCCGAAATCCGAAATGGAAATGATATATGTTATATTCTGCTTGCAAAAAACAATAAAGGATTTGAACAAATCAACCGCTTTATATCGGAACACCAGAAGGATGAAAAAGCTTTCCCGAAAAGACCGGATCTCCAGGATATATACTGCATTTATCCATTTGGATCAGTTTCTGTAAATGAATTACAGGCACATGAACTAATCGGTGTGCAGGTAACGGATATTAATAAATTATTCGGCCTCAGTGTGCAAATTCATGCTGATAAATATGTAATCCGACATCCGGTTAGTGTTCAGGATGCAATCTATTATAATCTTCACCGTCTCTTACGTGCCATTGATAAAAACATTGTACTGAGTAAGCAGGATCCTAAAGATATAGCTGCAAAAAATGAAACTTTCTCCACACCGGAACAATTATCCGAAGCTTTCCGGGCGTATCCTTCTATCATTACGAATACTGTTAAAGTATTAGAGAATTGTACAATTGCACTCAATTTTAAAACCGATAAAACAAAAAAACTATTTTCAGTATCAAAGGAAGCTGACCTGCAATTACTTCGTAAACGGGCCTTTGAAGGTATTGTTCAACGATATGGTTCAGAAAATAAAACAGCCCGGGAAAGAGTGGAAAAGGAACTTGCCATCATAGACCATATGGACTTCACCGCATATTTTCTCATCACCTGGGATATCATCCGCTATTCGCAAAAACGCGGGTTTTTCTTTGTTGGCCGGGGAAGCGGCGCAAATTCAATAGTTGCATATTGTCTGCAAATTACTGATGTAGATCCGATTGAACTGGATCTGTATTTTGAAAGGTTCCTCAATCCTTCCAGATCTTCCCCACCAGATTTTGACCTGGATTTTTCATGGAAG
>DATHNR010000554.1:0-8494 GCA_035485835.1 Puia sp. | reverse complement strand
GGCTGATTGATATGATACATGGCAACACCAAAATATACCTCGTTATTTCCATCGAGTGAACCGTTATATAAAGCGCCAGCATTCATGTCGAAATAATTTGCAGATACTACCTGGAGATTAACCGGCTCGGTTGCTGAGGGAAGCCAGGTTCCGTCAATTTGAAGTCCATCAAGAAAATGCAGTCTCGGTCCATCCAGTATTCGATTTGCATAAGTTCCCTGAAAACCCACACCGATTGTATGCAATCCGCTTTCGTCAATTGTTTTATGGTAAGCTGTTGAAAGTGCAAAATAATTACTTGTCAATATTCCATTTGCTGTTTTATCTGTCATGGCCATCATGCCCAGACCCCAACGGTCACCTTCAGGCATTCCGTTCTGAAAAATGGGCAGATCAACAGATATGGTTGAAGTAACATATGCCTGATTTACCGTTGGCCATTGATCCCTGTAATTCCCTGCAACGCGAAGATCCCCATTGAATTTACCCGTTAACGCCGGATTCAATGTTAGTGGAGAAGCAAAAAATTGGGAAAAATGAGGGTCCTGCGCAGAAACCACGTCAATTAATAAAAACAGCAAAATGAAAACATGAAATAATTTTTTCATCGTCATTTCTATTGCACTTATCTCAATAATTCTACCGTACCCTTTAACACAAAATTTTCTCCCGTAAAACATATCATCTCTGTAACATATACATAGGTATCCGCAGGCTGTGGAATTCCATTCAGATTTCCATCCCAACCATATTTTTTATCATTCGGTGGAAAATCCGTTCTTGAATATAAGAGCTGACCCCACCTGGAATAAACCTGGAATGACTTCACCACTTTGACGCCGCTTCCGGTTGGATAGAAATAATCATTATTTCCATCGCCATTAGGACTGAATGCATTCGCCATGTATACACCACTCTGTAAACAGAGTAATCTTATGTTTACAGTAGTACTGGATGTACACCCGGCAGCGGTGGTTACCGTAACCGTATAAGTTGTTGGCGCGAGTGGCGTACTTACCGGTGAAGCGCAATCTGTACAACTCAAATAAGTTGGAGGAGACCAGGCCCATGATACAACATCAGCACTCACTGTAGGATCGATCTGAACATCCGATCCTGCTAAAACGGGTTCTGGTGGCGGAATCGTGACTACAGGAAGTGAATCCACCGTAACCATAATATTTGCAGTATCCAGGAAACATTTGTATTTATCTTCTCCAATCACTGTATACTCCGTTGTAACCGAAGGACGTGCGATTACGCTGTCTCCAACCGTTGTATTCAGTGTATTTGCAGGCGACCAATTGTAATTGAAAGCCCCGCCGGATTGAAGGATTGCGAGCCCTCCTATACATATAGTGGTATCCGGAGAATGTTGCATTGGGAAAGGTCCGATAACATGTACTGAATCGTAGGCCATCGCCGTACAACCAACAGGTGACGTAACCTGCAATGCTGTTATAAAATCACCCGGAGTGGAATAAATAAATGTCGGATTCAGAATATTTGAAGTATCACCCGTTGTTCCGGTTCCAAAATCCCAATGATAAGTCAGTGGATATCCCAGCGTGTCGGCAACAAAACTTACGACATGCGGACCGAATGAAATGGAACCTGTACCACATAGTGTAACCGGAGGTCCAAGAGCTGCAAATAAAGTATCCATCAATATCTGATGATCTGATTTATAAGACATCTGACATCCCGTTGAATCCGTCAGAATGAGAGCCGGTGTAAATAAACCAGGTAAAATATATTGATGAACCGCAATTGAATCCTGTGTCGTTATTACTGTTCCATCTCCAAAATCCCAGGTATATGAACCGATGTAGCTGGCTGTGGCATGCAGTGTATCAGTTGCCGGTACGCATGCCTGGTCAAGCGTGGAATAGAGTTTTGCGAAGGGTCCTTTTACAACAATTGTATCATAGGATATGACCGAAATACCATTTGCACCATACCCGGTTAAAGAGACGATATATGTACCCGGGATATCATATTCATATTTCGGTGTGATTTTGTTATCTGCAGTCCCCTTGCCATCTCCAAAATCCCAATGCAAACCCGTAGTATTTACCGGATAAGCTGTAAAATTTACAAACAGGGGCGGACAACTGGAGTTATTATAGTAGTAGGATGAATCTGTAAATGGAGCAGAAATTGTTTGTATTTGCAAAGGCTGAACAAGTGAATCAATACATGTTCCGGCCATGGTCGGAGTAGCGGTCAGTGTAACGGTATCCGTTCCTACATTCGGAAATATAACTGTTATTGAATCAGGATTTGTAAAAGTAGCGCCGCTCCCTGCAATGCGCCAAAGATAATTTACGCCTGTATTTTTAACGGATGTGTTATAAAATGTAATTGGAAATCCCGGTGTAATAGCTGTCGGTTTCCAGTAAAAATTTGCCTTGGCACCGTAAACCAAAACCTGGGTAATCGAAAGTTTCGCAGTTGCTTTGCAACCATTCGAATCAGTTACAGTCAACTGGGGATTATATGTTCCCGGAAGAGCATAAAGATGTTGTACTGTATCACCTGTGGGCATAGTGATCGAATTTCCATCTCCGAAATTCCATTGCCACGAAATGATGGGTACGCCATTGACCGGCTGAGAAGAATCGGTAAAAATTACAGGCGCATGATAACAAAGCTGATTTTCATCACCGAATTTAGCAACCGGACCTATAATATGAATCGGTATATAATTGCTCGTATCATAGCATCCAAAAAAACCGGATTTAATTATAACCCGAATGCTATCCTTTCCCGCAACCAGTCCTGAAACATTACCTGCAAAAGAATTTTTAATATTGGTACCTCCGGATGGATTAAAGAGTGTTCCATCATTATACTGCCATTTATAAATATTATAATAAGTATTTGAACCTGTAGATTTTCGCTGGTAATTCGTATCCAGTCCGTTGATAACTATGGGAAGCGTAGAGCTTGCGCAAATTGTATCCTTTGTTGAACTTAATACCGGGCTCTGTTTAGAAAGAACATAAACAGGGACAGGTCCGGTTGTTTGAATACAAGTTCCATATGTAACGGTAACAGATGCCGTATAAACACCACCTTTCGGATAGTGATGATTTTTTGTAGGTACATAAACATAGTCTGTATCATTCGGTGACCCGTCTCCATAACTCCATATGTACTGCGATCCGCCCGGCGGCGCAACTGTTAGTGCTACACTTAAGCGGTCACTGTCACAATTATTCACTACTGCGAGTGTAGGAATGGGCGTCGTTTTTACATAACGTGTAATCGTGGAAGTATCGTTTTTACAGCCAGGGCTGGAGGCAATCAGGGTCATATTATAAGATCCGGAATCCTGATACAGGTGGGTATGATAAATATTATTGTTGATATCCGATTTCCCGTCTCCATACAACCAGGTAAACTGTGCTGCACTATCATCCAGATTATGAAATGTTTCCAGTTGATTTGTTGCGCAGGGCAATGAATCCAATGCATTGAAAATTGCATGTGGTTTAGGATAGACGATAATTGTATCGGATGGAAACGCACCACCGGAACATCCATGTATTGTTGTAAAACTCAGGTTAATAATATAGGTTCCGGGTATTGAAAAAACATGTACCGGATTTGGACTCGTGGAAGTTGTTCCATCACCAAATGACCAGAAATAGGTAGCCAGTGTGTCCTGGGAAATTGCAGTGAAAGTTGCCTGGACATCTGCACAATAAATTGCAGAAGGAATTAAGGTGGTATCTGCATGAATCTTTGCCGTTGGTTGCGCCGTATTAAATGTTTCAGATATGGTTGAAGAACAACCATTGGAATTGACAATGGTAAGCGTCGGAGAAAACAAATTATTTGTCAGATAAGTAAAACTCGGATTTTGCAAATCTGAAGTATCACCGGGATTACCAGTAAAATTCCAATGCCAGTTTGTAGCACCTAAACTGGTGTCGGAAAAATTAACGGTCATCGGAGAAGAACAACTGGCACCCTTGTTAATTATGAAAGGGCTGATATTCGGCGCTGCTAATATGTTAATTATTTTTGTAACTGTATCGGGACAGGATCCAAAATTTTCATACATCGAAACCGTATATGCACCGGCTGCGGCATAACTGTGGCCGTAGGTAATTCCTATTCCACTTCCTCCGTCGCCGAAAGTCCAAATTGGATTTGCACTTGGAGCCGGAGTACTTTTGTTTATGAAAAGAATGGTATTCCCTGGACAATATGCATAGTTTGTCGTAAAATCTGCGCTATAATTTGCCGCGTTGATCAATGCGGGTTTGGTAATCGTCGAAGAACATCCGTAAGTGTTTGAAACGACTAAACTGATATCATAATTCCCTTTTGCTGCATAAAGATGGGAAGGATTAGTTTGTGTACTTGTACCTCCATCTCCGAATGTCCACAAATAACTTAAAGCACCCGCACCTGTTGAAGTATTATGAAATAATACAGGCTGATTCAGGCTACATATGGCTGTTGAATCCACAAAAAATGATGGAGATAGTGCAGGGTAAACAGTCACCATATCCTGAATCTTGAAAGTGTTTATACAACCAAAACTATTCGTCGCAGTCAGGCTGACGGTATAGGTACCAGGAAACTGGTAAATATTTGAAACTGTTCCTGAGGTTGTGCTTTGCGAATTACCATCTCCAAAATTCCATATGGCTCCGGTAATGGTTCCGTCACCTGCACTTAAAGTACTCGAGAAATCAACCAGTAGAGGAGAACATCCTACCGTATGATCGGCGGTGAAATTAATAGCGGGCTTTTTGTAAACCGTAATATCCTTGGAAATGGTAGCTGTTTTACCTCCGTCGTTAATGGTTAGGGTAACCGTATATATCTGACCTATGAAATAAGTCGCTGACACCGGATTATTTTTAACACTGGTTGTAATTCCGTTTCCGTTACCGAAAATCCAGGTGTAGGTTGCCGTAGCGCTTGTGCCCGTTGAAGTATTGGTGAAACTTACTGTTAAGGGTGAACAACCGGAATTTACACTGGGTGTAAAATCAGCCACCAGCTGAGCCATTACAGGAGTGGTACCTGCCAGCAATAAAATAATTGCCAACAGATAACAAGATTTTTTACCTGGAATAGTTCTCAGGGGCATCTATCGGTTTTTAGGATAAAGGATATTCGTTTAGATATACTAAAATGAAACGAAAAATAGAAGTATATATTTTAGTCTGAAATGATTCCCATTTCGGGAATAAATGGTATTGCAGGAAAGGGGAAAAATTTCCGCAAACTCTTTGTGCATAGGCATTTTGCACACTTTGAAAATTACTACATAAAAACCCTTATATAGTGTGCCTTACAGCAATAATTGGAAATGAGCACCAAGGTATAAACCTGCTATAATCTGGAATGAACATAGGATATAAAAATATTTTTCAAACGCAAAAGGAGATGAAATTAATTCCTTCATATCATGTTCGTAAATTATCCGGATCATTCAATAAAAGTTGCCGGTCTAAATAGGCGACAGTTTTACGCTGAGAATATATTTAAACAGTTGGGAGAGCGGTAATTAGCAGGTATTTAGTATTTTTCCAGTTATTCATCACATCACATGCTGATCAGACGGAATCTCACAATATTAATTATTCTGATTTTTATTGTTTCGGGATCACTCTTCATACAACAATGTAAGCCGAATGAATCCCGGCCTTCATCTGAAACAGGTGTAAATGCTTTTGTAGGTGTTCAGCAGTGTAAAAATTGCCATGCTGCGGAATATAATGCATGGTCGGGTTCAGGACATTTCAAAGCCATGATGCCGGCTAATGATTCCACGGTAGCGGGCGATTTCAATGACCGGAAACTGGTGGCAAACGGAGTTTCGTCACGTTTTTATAAAAAAGATGGAAAATTTTATATCAACACCGAAGGAGAAAATGGTAGTAACCAGGATTTTGAAATCAAATACACATTTGGTTATTATCCACTACAGCAATACCTGGTAGAATTTCCAGGAGGCAGAATGCAATCGACACGTGCAAGCTGGGACGTGAAAAATAAAAAATGGTTTTATCAATATGACGGGCAAAAAATTCCAGTACATAACTGGTTTCACTGGACGGGTAATGCAGCAAACTGGAACACAATGTGCGCAAGCTGTCACAGTACAAATCTTCAAAAAAATTACAATTCAGATTCCGACGTTTATCATACAACCTATAGTACTATCAATGTAAGTTGTGAAACCTGTCATGGCACAGGCAAACTGCATATTGAGTATATAAACGGAGAAGATTATAAAAGCGGAAAAAAAGTTACAGGGTCATATCTTTTGCTTCCAAAAAAAGGAGGACAAATTGCTGAAATAAATGCCTGTGCTGTATGTCACGCTCGGAGGTCAGAACTCAGTCCCAACCCCATTCCGGGTGCACCACTATTAGATAATTATATTCCGGAAATTCCGACAACTGATCATTTTTATGCTGATGGTCAGGCGAATGACGAAGATTATAATTATACTTCTTTTACAGAAAGTAAAATGTTCCGTCAGGGTGTACGATGTAGCAATTGCCACGAACCCCATCAGGCCAAACTCAAATTCACGGGCAACGCTCTTTGTACTCAATGTCATGCCAGTACATTCGATTCTTATGCTCATTCATTCCACACCATTGGAACACCTGGATCTGAATGTAAAAACTGTCATATGCCAGGTAAGATTTATATGGGTAATGATTACAGATATGACCATACATTCAGGGTTCCAAGACCAGATCTTTCAGTAATGTATGGAACACCCAATGCATGTAATAACTGCCACCAGGATAAATCCTCGCAATGGGCAGCCGATGCAGTTATTAAGCGGTATGGTCCTGTAAGGAAATATCATTTTGCAGAAGACCTTATCCCCGGGAGTGAGCTTAAAGTGAATAGTGAGGCACATCTTATCAAATTATTGAGAGACACTTCTGTTCCCGATATAATCAAGGCCGCTTCAGCTAATTATCTCGGCAATATTCAAACTGGTAACAGTCTGGATGCACTGTTGGGCTGCCTGAATATGCCGGATGCTGATATCCGGTATCGGGCTTTGGTGAGCCTGGCTGCTTTCCCTGCGGAGAAATGGATCTATGCTGCTGCCCCATTGCTTCAGGATTCTATAAGGGCAGTACGAATTGCGGCTGCGGAATTATACCTGCCACTACCTTCCAACCAGGTTCCGCCAGATTATTACAATGCATTTATTAAAGCCAAATCTGAATTAGAATCCTATATGTTGTATCAGTCTGATTTTGCAATTGGAAATGTTATGATTGGGGATTATTACATCAAGCAAAACAATTATGCCAACGCTGTCAAATATTACAGGCGGGGACTGAAAAAAGACTCTCTGATGAATTATGCAAGGCTTAATCTTTCTGTTGCCTATAATCTTTCCGGGGAAAATAACCAGGCTTTGCAGGTTTTGAAAGATGCTGTAAAAGTAGATCCGAAAAATGAAAGGATTTATTTCAATCTTGCCCTGCTATATAATGAAATGGGCAATCATTCAGATGCTGCCAAATCTCTTGCAAAAGCAATTGAACTTAAATCTTTAAATCCGAGGGTTTATTACAATTACGGCCTTTTGCTCCAGCAGGAAGGAAAAAACAATCAGGCAATTGATATTTATAAAAAAGGTTTACAAATTGCACCAGAAGATGCCTCCCTGAATTATACTCTTGCTTTATTACTACTGCAAACCGGAAAAATTGAAGAAGCAAAAATACCTGCTTCTGTGCTCAAAAAATATTATCCCGATAATCCTGACTATCAGAAAATATTTCAATATCTGAAACTTTAAGGGGAGAATTTTTGTTGCCCGACGAGGATTCGAACCTCGACAAACAGAATCAAAATCTGTCGTACTACCTTTATACTATCGGGCAAAATGAATGAACAGGCCGCAAAAATAAGGTTTTTTAAAAATGTTCCGAATATTTAGTAGAAATCCCTCTATTTATATCGCTTCAACTAAATAAAAATTCTTTTTGCCTTTTTGAATGAGAATATATTTTTCATGAAGAAGATGCTCTGATCCAATATTGAATTGAATATTTTCCACCTTATTCCTGTTGATGCTGATGCCACCATTTTGTATCATCTTTCTTGCTTCGCCTTTACTCGCTAAAATTCCGGTCTCTGCAAGAAATCGCACAAGATCCACTCCTTCTAAGATTTCACTTTTGGCATAAATGGATTTAACGATACCTTCCAGTGAATGTAAATCCTGCTCACTCAGGTTTTCCGCTGCTTCTGTCTGATTAAATAATTTTTCGGTAGTAATGAGCGCCTGCTCATATTCTGATTGACCGTGAATAAAAACAGTCACTTCCTTAGCCAGCGCTTTTTGGAGCAATCTTTCGGAAGGATTTGCAAGATGCTTTTTCATCAACGACCCAATATCTTCACGGTTTAAGAAAGTAAAAATTTTAATCCATTTTTCTGCATCATCATCTGCCGCATTCATCCAAAACTGATAGAACTGGTA
>DATHNR010000553.1:0-4398 GCA_035485835.1 Puia sp. | reverse complement strand
TGGGTTTATGGGTTCGGGTAAAACACACTGGGGAATCAGGATTGCAGCGAAATTACAAATTCCGTTTTATGACCTTGATGCCGTGATTGCAAATAATGAAGGCATGAGCATTTCTGAAATTTTTGCAGTAAAGGGTGAGGAGTATTTTCGTTATATGGAAAAACAAACTCTGGAGGATTTGATAAATCGCGAAGAGAATTTTGTTTTGTCAGCCGGCGGAGGCACTCCCTGTTTTTTTAATAATATTGATTTTATGAAAAAGAGTGGGAAAGTGCTTTGGCTGAATACTTCACTGGAAGCATTAAACCAACGGCTTCTTAACGAAAAAATGTCCCGACCTCTATTAAAGGGAATAACTGAAGCCGGACTTCGTGCCTATATTATCCGGAAACTGGGTGAACGTAAAATGTCTTATGAACAGGCAGACCTGATGGTACATGAAGAAAACACAGAGCTTGAATCTTTTATTGGTTTATTACAATAAAATTTCTAAATATCCTTTCGTGAATAAACTATTCCTTATAATGGCTTCCATTTTTGGCATCCTGGCAGTCATCGCTGGTGCGATGCTTACCCATGAGCTGAAACATATGATGCCGAATTCGGCTATTGAAATTTACGACACGGCAGTTCGTTATCAGTTTTACCATGTATTTGCATTGTTGGCTGCTGGAATACTTGGTGAAAAATTTCCGGGTAACCTAATAAACCAGGCAGGCATCTGTTTTATTGCAGGTATATTTTTTTTCTGTGGCTCTTTATATATTATATCCGGATTGATAACCAGCGGAAGCACTGTTCCATTTTTTCTGGGAATACTGACACCAGTTGGCGGGGTTGGATTTATCCTTGGATGGATTTTTTTAGCTTTGGCTGTTGGAAGGAGAAGATCTACTTAACATATCTTTGTCGTCATGGCTCAGCGTTCAAAATCAAAGAAAAACCAATCTTCCGGCCCTTCTTCCCTGAAAACAGAAAAGGAAGCCAAACTAACTGTTTCCCAGGTAATACGTGATGAGCGTACGCATAAGATTACCGGAGCAGTATTTTTATTAATATCCATATTTTTATTCATTTCTTTTACATCATATTTGTTTACCTGGCGGGAAGACCAGGATAAGGTATTCCGTGGCATTTCGATACTTGCTCCTTCTCATGACATTAAAGTGGCTAACCTGCTTGGGAATCTTGGCGCTTATATTTCACATCTGTTTTTTTATAAAGGCTTCGGCCTGGCAAGTTATTTTATCTGTTCGTTTTTTTTTATTGCGGGGATTAACTGGTTGTTTGCGAAGATATATTTTTCTATCAAACGTAATCTTCGCTATGTATTGATCGGTCTTATTTATTTGTCCACCACACTGGCTTTTATTTCTCATGGAGCTTCTTTTCCATGGGGGGGCGCTTTCGGAGATATGACCAGCGAATGGATGATACGTTTCCTGGGTAAAATTGGGACAGCCTGCGTATTATTTGCCGGCTCACTGGCATATTTCATCTGGCGGTTTAATCCTGAGTTCAAATTGCCCAAATCAGCTTTAAAGAATAAGAATGCAGATTTTAGTCCCGAACAGGAACCTGAAAAAGAATCAGGTGCTGCACTTTTTATTGAAGAATCTTTTTTAAAAGATAAAAAAAATAGATTAAAAAACGAAGAGGATTTTCCTTTAATTATCGCGAAAGAAGAATCCTTTAGCGATGCCAACTCAGTTTTTATCAGGGAAGAACCTGTTAAGAAAGAATTTCCACTCGTGCCTTCAGGAGTAAAACCCCTGAAAAAAAATATTCCCGAAAAAGACCAGCTCGAATTGGAAATTAAAAAAGTTCCTGAAACGGTTCTGGATAAAATTACCGAAGATGGAAATATGGTGAAATCCGATACCATGCCGGATTATGAACCGACTCTGGATTTAAGATCCTATAAATTTCCGCCTCTCGATCTGTTGCAGGCTCATGGCAATGATCGCATAATACAGGATCCTGCAGAACTGGAAAATAATAAAAACCAAATCATCAGTACGCTTAAAAATTATGATATAGATATTCACAAGATCAGTGCAACAGTTGGTCCGACAGTAACTTTATATGAAATCGTGCCGGCACCCGGTGTTAGAATTTCAAGGATTAAAAACCTTGAAGACGATATCGCATTGAACTTATCTGCACTGGGTATTCGGATTATCGCTCCGATTCCAGGTAAGGGGACCATCGGAATAGAAGTACCGAATGTGAAGAAAACTCTTGTGAGTATGCGCACTTTGCTGGCTTCTGATAAATTCCAGTTTAGCGCTTTCAACCTTCCAATTGCTATTGGAAAAACGATCAATAATGAGAATTTTATAGTTGATTTGTCAACTATGCCACATCTTTTGATGGCCGGGGCAACCGGTCAGGGCAAGTCAGTCGGGGTAAATGCAATTCTGGTTTCACTTTTATATAAAAAACATCCTTCACAACTAAAACTTGTCCTGGTAGATCCGAAAAAAGTAGAACTAAGTTTATACAGGGTAATTGAAAAACACTTTTTGGCTAAATTACCAGGAGAGGAGGAGCCCATTATTACTGATACAAAAAAAGTGGTTTATACTTTAAATGCTCTCTGTATTGAAATGGATAACCGTTACGATTTGCTGAAAGAAGCAGGTACCCGCAACATCAGGGAATATAATGATAAATTTATAAAACGAAAACTGAGTCCACAGAAAGGACACCAATACCTGCCCTTTATTGTGCTTGTTATAGATGAATTTGCAGACCTGATTATGACAGCAGGAAAAGAAATTGAAATGCCCATTGCGCGGCTGGCACAATTAGCAAGGGCTGTTGGTATCCACCTGATCATTGCAACGCAGAGGCCATCGGTCAATATTATTACCGGAACAATAAAAGCTAATTTTCCGGCGCGAATTGCATTTAAAGTTTCTTCAAAAATTGATTCAAGGACCATCCTTGATACTGGTGGAGCTGAACAACTCATTGGAAAAGGGGATATGCTGGTTTCTTATAATGGCGAAATAACACGTCTGCAATGCGCTTTTGTTGATACCCCCGAAGTAGAAGAAATTGCAGATTTTATCGGGAAACAACAGGGCTATCCACAAGCTTTTTTACTACCAGAATATGTAGATGAGAAGGAATTGGATGCCAGAGATTTTGATGCCAATAACCGCGATCCGTTATTTGAGGATGCTGCCCGCCTCATTGTTCAGAATCAGATTGGTTCAACTTCTTTGATACAGCGTAGAATGAAACTTGGTTATAACAGGGCCGGGCGATTGATGGATCAGCTGGAGGCTGCAGGTGTGGTAGGTCCAAATCAGGGAAGCAAGGCAAGGGAAGTAATAATAAAAACCGATGCTGAACTTTCAGTATTTCTCGCACATATGAATGGATAGCCATGCGGCACTTTTAACATGGATGGCATAACGATTGCAATTTGAATGACATATCTTGCACCCCTTTATTATCAATTTTCATATATGAAAATGTTGCTTGTTTTGTTAAACGGCTTTTTTGCTTTATCAACTTGCTATTCCCAGAGTAATGACCCGGATGCAAAAATGATTTTGGATCAGGCTTCGGCTAAAATAAAATCATTTAAAACCATTAAGGCTGTATTTACACTTCAATTGCAGGATGCACAAGGTACCCCACAGGGTACTAAAAAAGGAACGGTATTGATGAAAGGGAACAAGTATCTTGTTCAAATTACGGGGCAGGAGATTTATTCGGATGGTAAAACAATTTGGACTTACGATAAATCGGCTAACGAAGTAACGATAACTAAAGTTGATCCAAGTTCCAGCACGATTTCACCTCAAAAACTTTTGACCAATTTTTATGACAAAGACTTCATTTATAAGGTGAATGGAGAACAGAAATTGGGAACCAGAACTGTTGTGGAAATCGAAATGACACCTACTGATAAAACACAGAATTTTCATAAAATTTACTTATATGTAGATAAGAAATCCCACCTGGTCAGCTCGGGTAAATTCCTGGACAAAAGTAACAGCCGTTATATTTATAATATTGATAGCCTGAATGGTAACCTGAATATCCCTGATGCCAGTTTTGTATTCGATAAGTCCAAACACCCGGGGGTAGAGGAAGTAAATTTGACTCAATAGTGGTATAGAAAAATTCGACTATATCTGCTTGTTAGTACGAATCTAATTTAATTACTCCCATACTCCCATACTCCCATACTTTCACACTTCATCTATCTCCCCACCTAAAGCTTTTAAGTTCAAAACCTGCCAGGTCGATGACACGATCTACTACTGTGGAAGCGACTTCTTCGATAGAGGACGGCTTACTGTAAAATGAAGGTGAAGCCGGACATATGATACCCCCCGCAAGCGTAATGGTTTCCATATTTCTTATATGGATGAGGTT
>DATHNR010000552.1:0-8370 GCA_035485835.1 Puia sp. | reverse complement strand
AAAACTGCTCAGTTTCTTTCTCTTCAAAAATTTGATCATCGTATAATTTTGTAAAAAAAGCAGACGCGGTTTCATGATGCACCGGGTTGGTTGTGCGGGAATAGATGTCGAATGAGATAAACATCTGCTCGAAACTTTTTTTAATCAGCGCATGATATTTGTCAACGACCTGTTGTGGTGAAATCCCTTCTTTCATTGCACGGATGGTTATCGGTACTCCGTGTTCATCGCTGCCTCCGATAAAAAGTATGTCTTTTTTACGTGCCCTCTGATAGCGCACATAAATATCTGCTGGAATATAGCAGCCCGCAAGATGACCGATATGAACAGGTCCGTTTGCATATGGAAGGGCGGCAGTAACCAGGATGCGGTTGTATTCTTTCATAATTTGATGACGGATTGCAAAAATACGTTAAAGAGGCGTAACGCCTAACGCTTAGCGCCTAATGCGAAACGCATTTTTAAACGAATCTTTGAATTAAATGCTGTCAACTGTCTACTGTTAACAGTTAACTTTATTTGATGAAGAGAAAGTCTTTCCTGGGATCCCTGATGGGCGGCCCTTTGCTGGCATCGGCGAATTTTAAGCCTGTTCATTATAAGGATAACAGAATTTTGGATGAAATACCCTGGCGCATTCCGCCTTATCTGAAAGCAGGAGATACCGTTGGAATAACCTGCCCCGCAGGATATATGACACCGGAAGAAATCCAGCCGGCAGTGCAGACAATAAAAAGCTGGGGATTTAATCTGCGCATAGGCAGGACCGTAGGAGCCCGCGATTTCATTTTCGGTGGAACAGATGCAGAAAGATTAGAAGACATGCAGCAAATGCTGGACGATCCTTCTATCCAGGCTATCATGTGTGCGAGGGGAGGTTATGGGTGTGTCAGGATTATTGATCAGCTGGATTGGAAGAAATTCAAAGAAAGGCCAAAATGGATTATCGGATTCAGTGATATCACTGTTATTCACGCGCAGCTTAACCACCAGTTTCATATTGCTTCCATACATTCAAAAATGTGTAATAGTTTTCCGGAGATTTCTGAACAGGTTGAAAAAGGCCAGTGGGAAAGTATCTTGTCCATTCAGTCTGCATTAACAGGTAAGCAGATTGAATATCCAATTATATATGATGGAAGTAACCGGCCGGGATTCGGACAGGGTATACTGGCTGGTGGAAATCTTAAAACGATTGAAACCCTTGCCGGTTCTGCATCGGATCTGCGCACCGATGGGATGATCCTGTTCCTTGAAGATACAGGGGAATACTTATATAGCATTGACCGTATGTTTTACAATCTGAAGCGCACAGGCAAGCTCGATAAACTCAAAGGGTTATTGATCGGGGCATTCCGTGTTAAACCAGATGACCCCGGGGACGAGTTTGGAAGAAGCGTTTACAATATCGTAACGGAACAGGTAGCCGAATATAAATACCCGGTCTGTTTTAATTTCCCGGTTGGCCATGTAAAAACAAATTATGCCTTGAAATGCGGCGTCAGGTATGAATTAAATATTGATTCGGGAAGTGTTGGTTTTAAAGAAATCTCTTAAAGCCTAAAGCTTAAAGCCTAAAACTAATGTGGAAATGTACAATTGTAAATGAAATTTAAATTTGATTCGATTAATTCTTTCTAATCATATATATTTTTCAGAATCCTAAACAATCATCAAAAGTTTTAGGCTTTGGGCATTAAGTTTTAAGCTTTAAAAAGGTAAACCATGTCAAACACAACCCCCACTTATTTAAAAAATGGCGACACCATTGGCATTGTTTGCCCGGCCGGTTTTATGTCTGCCGAAAGAATTGTACCCTGTGTAAATACTTTGACATCATGGGGCTTCCGGGTTAAGATCGGGAAAACAGTCGGCGGCACTTCTTCCAATTATTTTTCGGGTACTGATACAGAAAGACTGGAGGATCTGCAGGAAATGCTGGATGATGATCAGGTAGCAGCGATTTTATTTGGGAGGGGGGGATATGGACTGAGCAGGATCATTCAAAAGATCAGTTTTAAGAGATTCCGTAAATCGCCGAAATGGATCCTGGGATATAGTGATATTACTTTACTGCACGCACATATATATGCGAATTATGACATCGCCACAGGGCACACTGGAATGGCCGGCGCTTTTCTTGACTCGGGACCTGATGATCCATTTATACATTCCATTCGGGATCTCCTGACAGGTAAAAAGTTGCAATTTTTCTGCGAACCACATCCTTTTAACCGCAGAGGAGAAGCGGAAGCAGTGCTGGTGGGTGGAAATCTTACTTTACTGGCGCATATCGTAGGAGGCCCATCAGATTTTAAAACCAAGAACCTCATCCTTTTTATTGAAGATATTGGGGAATATTTATACAATGTAGACCGGATGCTTCATCAGTTAAAGGAAGCCGGAAAATTTAATAAACCTGCAGCCCTCATTATAGGAAGTTTTACAGATATGAAAGATACAGAGAGACCATTCGGACAGGATGCTTATGAAATAATCCGTGATATACTTTCAGAATATGACTTTCCCGTTTGTTACGGTTTTCCGGTCGGGCATGTAAAAGATAATTTTGCCCTGAAATGTGGCGTAGAATACAAGCTGCGGATAGGCAAAGAAAGGGTTTCGCTGGAGGAAATTTAAACGAACAGTGAGCGTATCAAAACCGGACATTATAAATAAGGGTACTTATTTAAATTATTGAAAAAGAACAATTTGAATAACTGGCATTCCTTTGGTCTCATAAGAGAGATTCCTAAAATCATTCATCATGCTGGAGAATTATTTTAAAATTGCTTATAGAAACCTGACAAGAAATAAAGCGTTTTCCTTCATAAATATTCTTGGTTTGGCTGTGGGCTTAGCTACCTGCGTGCTGATGATACTTTACATATTTAGTGAACTGGGATATGATAAGCAGAATAAAAATTCCGATCGCATATTCAGGATTGCATATCAGGCAGTTAAAAAAGTTAATCCTGAAGATAAATCCTGGGCCTCCACTGCTGCACCCATTGCATGGGGATTGAAATCGGACTTGCCGGAAGTTGAGCAGTCAACAAGGTTACTTAAATTTCCTTCGCTGGATAAAATGTTGCTGAAATATGAACATGGTAATGAGAAAAAAATATTTTACGAAAGCAATGGATACTATGTTGACTCTACATTTTTCCAGATTTTCAGTTACGACTTTATATTTGGAAATGCTTTAACATCACTTAACGAGCCGAACAGTATTGTAATTTCAGAACAGATTGCCCGCAAAATATTTGGGAATGAAAATCCAGTAAATAAATCAATTACAGTTGGATTGCCATATGGCGATTTTATTTATACAGTTAAAGGGGTTTTTGATGATTCAAAAATAAAATCCCATATCCCCGCGCATTTTTTCCTTTCCATGAGGAATGGAGATGTAGGCACCTGGGTTGAAAATCAAACGAACTGGGCCACAAACAATATTTTTCATACTTATGTAAAATTAAAAGAGGGATCAAACGCGGCAAATTTTGAAAAAAAGCTACAGGAATTTATTGATCGGAGGGGAGGAAAAGATTTGAAAGAAATGGGAATTCTCCGCCAATTATTTATTCAACCTGTAACACGCATTTATCTTCATTCCGATTTGGATAATGAAATTGCTCCCAACGGAAATATTACTTATCTGTATATCCTTGGCAGTATAGCATTATTTGTTTTGCTGATTGCCTGCATCAATTTCATGAATCTTTCAACAGCCCGTTCCTTGAAACGGGCTAAAGAGGTTGGCGTAAGAAAAGTGCTGGGGGCTGAAAAGAGATCTCTCGTGTATCAATTTCTGGGAGAATCTACATTGATGAGTTGCCTTGCTTTACTACTGGCATTGATTATTGCATACCTGGTTTTACCACTTTTTAATAATCTCACTCAAAAAAACATTACACTTTTTGATCAGCCTGGCATCTGGATCTGGATAATTATACTTACTGTAGGAACGGGATTGCTTTCTGGCATTTACCCTGCTTTTTATCTTTCTTCATTCAGGCCCATTACGGTTCTCAAGGGAAAATTGTTGAATAACTTTTCTGGAGCCGCTATACGGAAGGGCCTGGTTGTGTTCCAATTTGTTATTTCAATTTGTCTTATTCTGGGGGTTATTGTCATACAGAAGCAATTACAGTTCATGAATGACCAGATGCTTGGTTTTAATAAAACCCAGCAGATCATTTTGCCATTACGAAGCCCGAGTGCTGTAAAAAATTATGAGGTATTGAAAGCTGAGTTATTAAAAAAACCAGGTGTAAAAAACGTGACCTGCGGATCCACTTATCCTGGCATCTCAAGTGTTGATGACATGATTTTTTATGCTGAAGGCAAATCGGTTAAAGATGTGATCGATATTCGTCTTGCTAATGTAGGTTATGATTATTTCGAAACGTTAGGATTAAAACTGGTGGCGGGCAGAGGATTTTCAAAAGAATTTACGGCCGACTCGAACAGCATTATCCTGAATGAAACTGCTCTTCAAGAGCTTGGGTATCCTTTAAAGACGGCTTTGGGCAGGAAAATATATTTTGATTTTCAAGGGAGTCACAATACGATGTATATTATCGGTGTAGTCAGGAATTTCAATTTTGAAAGCTTATACAATACAATAAAACCATTTGCATTCAATACATTAATGGGGAACAGGCATAATTATGTAATTGCAAATGTCTCAGCTAAAAATTATGCTGGGACCCTGCAGGAAATGTCAAAGTCCTGGAACAATATCAATCCCGGGATACCATTTGTATATTCATTTCTTGACAAGGATTTTCAGAAAAATTATGAGAAAGACCAGCGGGTATCCGGAATTGTCTGGAGCTTTACTGTGATCGCAATCCTGATCGCCTGTCTTGGATTATTTGGTTTATCTGCATTCGCCGCTGAACAACGCTTTAAAGAAATAGGTGTAAGAAAAGTACTTGGCGCTTCTGTTTTCAGTATCGTAGGATTATTGTCAAAAGATTTTATAAGAATAGTTTTAGCAGCCATACTCATTGCCACTCCGATCGGATGGTATTTTATGAATAAATGGTTAGAGAGTTTTGCTTACAGAACACCCGTCAGCTGGTGGATATTTGCTATCACCGGCTTCCTTGCGATTTTAATAGCACTCATTACCGTCAGTTTTCAGGCCATCAGAGCTGCAATCGGTAATCAGGTAAAAAGCCTGCGCTCTGAATGAACTTTTGACTTCCAAATATCAAAGTTTCGTTAGTAAAAACAGCCTTAAGCTTTAAGCTTTGGGCTTTAAGCTGTTTTAGTACATTTGCGGCTACTAAATTAAGATGAGTCTTATCAGAAAATTTCTTCTTTATACTCTGGGTGAAAAGCGTTATTTACGTCTGCTGGCAAGTTCATTTCAGAAATTGTATAAAACCGGCCGTCTTAGTGTGGACTACCAGGATATTTATTTTTTGAAGAATCTTATCCATCAGGGTGACTACTGCATTGATATTGGCGCGCATCTCGGATATTTTACTGTTGAAATGAGTCGCCTGACAGGCAATCATGGGCATGTATTTGCAATTGAACCGATGACTAAATTCTTCAATACCCTGAAAGGCCTGGTATCAAATCTTAGCAACAGAAATATCACCCTCTTTCAATACGCAATGGGGGGAGGAGAGGACTTTGTGGAAATGGGCATTCCCAGGGTGAATAACGTTAAAAAATTCGCTTATGCAAGAGTAATCCGAACCAGTACTTTTCTTGAATATGTTGAATCTGAAAAAGTAAAAAACGTAGCGGGCGATGAGATATTTCGTGATTTATCCAGGGTCGATTTTATTAAATGCGATGTGGAAGGTCTGGAACTGTCGGTATTTCAGTCTTTCATTGAAGTCATAGATAAACACCGCCCGGTGATTCTATGTGAACTCGGAGATCCGCAGGAAAGAAAAAGATTGCTGGATCTTTTTTCTCCGTTTAATTATAAAATGTATTACCTGGAAAATAAAAAATTGAAATCCTTCTCACCTGAAAGTACGGTTGCTCCGGTATCACACAATCATTATTTTATACCTGAGAGACGTTTACAAAATTTATCTCACCTGATTTCATAATGAAATCAGTTTTCTCCGATTCTTTTTAGACTTAGATCAGGCAAAGGGGAAACGATCAGTGGGAATTTCTCAATAAGCACATTGGACGGATCCAGTCCGAACCCCCTTTCCTCAGATAAACTGGCTTCCTTCAGCCAGAAATATAATTTCATGATTACTCTTTCGAAAAAAGAAAGTTCATTATCCTGACTCAGGTATTTCTCCATTACCACCACCTGGAAATCACCGACAACATTATTTCTTTCCAGCGATTCGTAACGGCTGGTGATATTGACTTCCCTGTTTTTTACAAGATCCTCCACTACTTTCCGGATCATCAGATTAATTCTGGGCTCAATCCTGAAGCCAAGTCTGAATTCCACACGAATGATATCATTAGGTATGATGTGGGTTACCGAATATTCAGAAATATAGGGTTCATCCAGTGTATCAATATGAACGAACCAATAAATATCTGCGCGTTTAGGTTTTTTATTAAGTATGGAATAAATTATTTTATGTTCAATTTCCTTGGGGTTATTCGCGCTCGTCATATACATCAGATGCGTAGCGAATTTTGGAACGCTGCGGTCAGTACTCAGCTCCTGGATCTGCGGAATATAATTTTCCAGTCGAACGAATTCAACATAACGATTTTTAATTTTTCGTGATCGGTACCATACGTACATGATACCGAATAAAGCCCCCCCTACTATCAGGGTCACGAAACCACCATGTGGGAATTTTTCAAGATTTGCAAAAAGGAAACTGAATTCTATAATCAGGTATACCGTTAGATACAAATATATTAATGCCGTCGGAACTCGTCGGGAAATGAGAAAGTTGGAAAATAAAATCGACGTTGCGAGCATACATAAGGTGATGGCCAGTCCGTATGCGGCTTCCATATGGGAAGAAGACCGGAAATAAACGGTGATACCACAACATCCGACAAATAAAAGAAAATTAATGGCGGGAATATATAATTGTCCTTTCTGTTCTGTGGGATAACTGATCCGGAACTTAGGCCAAAGGTTCAGCCGCATGGCTTCGCTGATCAGCGTGAAGGACCCGCTGATCAGGGCCTGGCTGGCGATAATGGCTGCCGCTGTCGCGATCAGGATACCAGGTATCAGGAACCAGTCGGGCATGATGCTAAAAAACACACTATTATGGGCTGTGTCGAATACTTTGCCCATCTGGTTATGCAGAAGCCATGCCCCTTGTCCGAGATAATTCAATACGAGACAGGTTTTCACGTAAATCCAGGATATGCGGATATTGCTTTTGCCGCAATGTCCCAGGTCAGAATAAAGGGCCTCAGCCCCGGTAGTACAAAGAAATACAGCGCCAAGTATCCAGAATCCTTTTGGATATATGGTCAATAGTTCAATAGCGTAAACAGGACTCAGGGCTTTGAAAATATGGAGATCATCCAGTAGATGACCCGATCCCAAAACAGCCATCATTCCAAACCATAATAGCATGATGGGTCCGAATAATTTTCCGATGGAATCCGTGCCAAATTGCTGAAGGAAAAAAAGAACCAGCATGATTCCCAACACGATATAAACAATCGTATCCTGTGGAATATAATTCAGGCTGGGTAATTGCCTCAAACCTTCTATGGCTGATGTGACAGAGATGGGAGGTGTTATCATTCCGTCGGCAAGAAGGGCCGCGCCCCCGATCATTGCAGGTAACACGAGCCATCGCCTTTGTCTGCGAACCAGTGCATAAAGAGAAAATATTCCACCCTCACCTTTGTTGTCGGCATTCAGGGTAAGCCAGACGTACTTAATCGTCGTTTGAAGCGTAAGTGTCCAGATAATACAGGAAAGACTTCCAATAATTAAAATTTCGCTGATAACGCGACCGTTGATGATGGCATTGAGTACATAGAGCGGAGAAGTTCCGATGTCTCCGTAAATAATACCTAAAGCAATAACCAGGTTGCCTACTGTAACCTTGTCAATTTGTTTGCTCACTACAGTACATGTTAAGTTGGTGTCAAAGCGGACAGGGATTGTCTATATGGCAAACAATGGAATTCATGAAAAAGCAATCGGCACAAAGATATAGGGAATAGGATGAAATTAACAGATTCTAAAGGGAGTTTTGAGTACCTTGGCTTTTGAACCAATCCTTATAAGTGTTTTATTATGAATTTAAGATTACTTGGCCTGCTGTTATTCCTTCCTATCCTTATACAGGCCCAACACATTGTCTATTCCGAACCTGAACAGGATGATACACGCAAAACAGATTTTGAAATTATTGGCCGTATTTCAGGGAATATCCTGAT
>DATHNR010000551.1:0-7927 GCA_035485835.1 Puia sp. | reverse complement strand
AAAAGGTGGCGCTTCAAAAACTCCTGCACCAGCAGCCACTCCCGCACCGGAAGCTAAATCAGGTAATGATCCGGCTCCTACAGCAGCCAAACAGGAAAATCCGTCAACCGTCAACCGCCAACCGTCAACCACACTGGATTTATCTTCCATGCAGGAAGTAATCCTCATGCCCCGGCTAAGTGATACCATGACAGAAGGTGTTATTGCAGACTGGCATAAGAAAGTGGGCGACATGGTGAAAAAAGGAGATATTCTTGCAGATATTGAAACGGATAAGGCGACGATGGAACTTGAAAGTTATAAGGAAGGAAAATTATTATATACAGGCGCAGAAAAAGGTCAGAAGATTGCAGTGAATGATTTATTGGCCATCATTGGTGAGGAAGGCAAAGTAAACGTGCAGCAAATTGTAGAAGCATCAAAAAATAAAGGCGCCGCACCGGTAGTTTCTAATGAACCAGCCTCTGAACCCGTGTTATCAAAATCAACACCTGAACCTGTCGCTTCAGTTTCCGCCCCGCATTCCCTGAATGGCGATGGAAGAGTCAAAGCATCGCCGCTTGCAAAAAAACTGGCTACTGAAAAAGGAATTGATCTTTCTCAACTTCATGGAAGCGGAGATTATGGGCGAATTATTAAGAAAGATGTAATTGAATTTAAACCTTCGGTATCTGAACCGGCAGCACAAAAAAATGTTTCAATACCTTCGGCTCCCGCCGGACAAATAAGCTTTGAGGATGTGCCTGTTTCTCAAATGCGCAAGACCATTGCAAAACGTCTTTCAGAAGCAAAATTCACAGCACCGGAATTTTATCTGACCATTCAGGTTGACATGGACCAGGCCGTAAACAGCCGGGCAAAAATTAATGAAACTGCTCCAGTTAAAATATCTTTCAATGATTTCGTCCTGAAAGCCACTGCGCTGGCTTTGAAAAAACATCCTGCAGTAAACAGCAGTTGGATGGGTGATAAGATACGTGTAAATCATCATGTGAATATCGGTGTGGCTGTTGCTGTTGAAGATGGTTTGCTGGTCCCTGTTGTTCGGTTTGCAGATACCAAATCACTCTCTCAAATTTCGGTGGAGGTAAAAGATTTTGCTACCAAAGCAAAGAATAAAAAGTTGCAACCTTCAGATTGGGAAGGAAGCACTTTCACAATTTCAAATCTGGGTATGTTCGGTATGGATGAATTTACTGCCATTATAAATCCTCCGGATTCTTGTATACTCGCCATCAGTTCAATACAACAAATTCCAGTTGTTAAGAATGGAGCGATTGTTCCCGGAAATGTTATGAAACTTACTATGACCTGTGATCATCGTGTTGTAGATGGTGCAACCGGCGCTGCATTTTTGCAAACACTAAAAGGGCTCCTTGAGGAGCCCCTGCGAATGCTTGTTTAGAAACCGTCCATGGTTAATTATTTTATAGTATCATTACTTTAGTGCTGATCTTTTGATTTCCGCTCTCACCAAGTAGGATGTATATACCGGATTTGAGCGGCCTGTTTTCCAATTGCATCACCTGGCTTCCTGCACTCAGTGCGGCTGTTCGCTCTGCCACTTTATTTCCATTCAGATTATACAGACTGAAAATATAGTTTCCGGATTTTTCTGCGTTTACACGAAAACTTACTGAACTATTGTTCCCTGCATTTATTGCCTGAACCCGGAACCCGTTTTCTGAATCAAATGAAACAGTTTGAATAGAGGAATAAGAAACTAATCCGTCGCTCGAAATCATTTGAATCCTGTATGCATATGTTCCGGATGGTTTATTCAGCTGATCTGTATATTCAAAAGCGTTTGAAGTATTTATTTGATCTCCGCTATACTCCATGATCTTTTCAAAATTAATTCCATCGGCCGCACGTTCGATATTCAGTGAAGAAAGATTTCCTTCTCCACCGAGTTTCCAGGAAATATTGGCAGACTGATTATCAGCTCCGACTTTAAAGTAATCAAATACAAGAGGTAAAACAGTTGAACCATTTGCCTGGATATCATCGTAAACAAAACGATCTAATCCTCCGCTCGAAACAGTTGCATTAAATCCGTATAACCGAAAAATTATTTTCGACGACATATTCATAAAAGGTATTCCAAGAGTAACAACTGTTGCAGGAACACTATTGGTCGTCAGCACACCGCTTGATATATCGGTTGCAAATCCGTCCAGGTTGCTGCGCAGCGACCATGAGTTAGGTCCGGCTCCGGAAGTACCCGTTGTACTTCTGCGGATCTGCATAACAAGTGACGAAACAGTCAGCGTATGTCCTGCAGTTGGTGTAATTGAAAATTCGAGATATGCATTCAGATCGATGCTACCTGCCGGCCACGCTCCCTCACCATAATATACTGTCCCACCGTTAAAAGCGCCACCTGCAGCGATCGTACTACCCAGGGAAGCATTTCCTGCAATACTATTGGCTGATCCTGTTCCAGTTAATACATTATTAAAATTCCAGTCTGCAACCTGTGCGTGCGTTACCACGACAGATAAAATTCCTGGCAGAAGTATAAGAAGTAGCTTTTGAAGAACACTGATTTTCATAAATATGGATTAAAACACTATACTGGAAACGAAATCCATACCATTGCACAAAATGTTATGATTCAATAAGTTACCAATAGTATTTTTTCCCGCAACGGGAAGAATTTCCAGCGGCAAGAGAAAACCTGCCATGGTAGGATACTCCAAAAAGTTATAATCCCGCTAAGTTTCTTACCTTCTGTTTGCCATCAGATTAACCATTCTTAAAGATGATCAGGCGATCTACGATCCAGTTACTGCGTTTTCATTTTTCTTTCTTCCTTATGCCTGTTTATTGGTTTGCACTTAGTCAGGTGGTTAATCCTGATCCTAAAAGGGCCCTGCTCATATTCATAATCCTGCACTTACTAATATATCCTTCCAGTAATGGTTTCAATAGTTATATGGACCGGGATGAAGGCAGTATTGGCGGAATCAAATCACCTCTTCCGCCAACAAAGGAATTACTCTACGCAAGTCTGGTAATGGATTGTATAGCCCTGCTTCTGGGATTATTTATAAGTGTATATTTCACAATTGCCGCTGCAATATATATTCTGGCATCCCGGGCATACAGTGCAAGATCCATTCGATTAAAGAAATATCCACTGGTGGGATATGCAACAGTAATTATCTGCCAGGGTGCCCTGGTTTTTTTTATGGTATATCACGGATCTCATCCTATGCTATCAATTCAGGTACCAACCCTGGGGATGATTACTGCATCTTTGTTAATTGGTGGATTTTATCCACTGACCCAGATTTATCAGCATGAAGCCGACGAAAAAGACGGTGTGAAGACGATCAGTGCATTGTTGGGGATCCGGGGCACATTTATATTCTGTGGTATTATTTATGGAATAGCCTTTGCTTTTTTAACATTTTTCTTGTTAATATCTCTCGAAGAAAAAGAATTTTTAATTTTATCAACCTGTATGATGCCTATTCTCGTATACTTTACAGGGTGGGCCTTACAAGTTTGGCGAAATCCTTCTTTAGCCGATTTCAGGAATACAATGCGCATGAATATTGTCGCTTCCAGCTTTACCAGCATTGGCTTTATTCTTGCGTTTCTGATACATTGGTTATAAATTTTTAAAATAATTGATTGAGCCAGATTAAATCTATTGGAACGGCTGTACCACATTTCAAACATGATCAGAATGAGATTCTGCGTTTCATGAGCCGCATTTATGCCTTCAATGAAAGAGACAGGCGTTCGTTAAAATATTTATATCATCAGAGTGGAATTTCCACACGTTATTCTGTTTTATCAGATTATAGCCAGGAACCCGCAGAATGGACTTTCTATCCACCGGCTGAAAATCTGGAGCCATTTCCATCTATCGAAAAAAGGATGAAAATTTTTAACAAATATGCTGTGGGATTGTCGGCTAAGGCCATACAGAATTGTATCGAAAATAAACTTGATCCAAAGGAAATTACTCATTTAATTACAGTTACATGCACCGGGTTGAGTGCGCCAGGACTGGATTTACTACTGATGGATTTATTGGATCTTCCAAAAAATATATTCAGGAGCTCCGTAAATTTTATGGGTTGTTATGCTGCGATTCACGCTCTCAAACTGGCAGATGCATTTTGCAAGACCGACCCTTCAGCCAAAGTGATGATCGTTTGTACGGAACTCTGCACACTACATTTCCAACAACTTGCCACAACCGATAATATTACTTCCAGCCTGCTTTTTGGAGATGGCTCCGCAGCTGTTCTGGTTACCGGCGATCAGGATAATACTACCGGTTTTCCGCTTATTGGATTTTATGGAGAAGTAATGCCGAAAGGAAAACAGGATATGTCCTGGGAATTATCTTCTACAGGATTTAACATGACCCTGAGCAGTTATATACCCGAACTGATAGAAGAAGATTTTGAAAAACTGGTGAATCAGGCCCTGGAAAAGCAAGGTATTACGCGTGATCAGATAACGCATTGGGCCATTCATCCGGGTGGCAGAAGGATATTAGAAGCAATTGCAAAAAGCCTCTCACTGCCAAAAGAAAAAATGGATATATCCTATCAGATTCTTCGTGATTTTGGAAATATGTCTTCACCCACCATTCTATTTGTGTTAAAGGAAATTTTAGCTACGCTTGATAAATCGAAAAAGCAAACAGTATTTGGCGCAGCATTCGGCCCCGGCTTAACAATGGAAACATTTATGGTTGGATGCGGTACAACGCCTAACGCGTAACGCCTAACGCGTAACGCCTAAGGCCTAACGCGTAAGGCTTAAAGCGAAAGGCAAAAGGCTTTATCTTTTGTAGCTTTAGGAAACGAATAACAAAAACATTTAGAGCTTAAGCTACAATACCTAAATCCAAAAGCATTTTTTTGAAAACATGGATTTCTCTCTCCGCTCAGACAGACTGGAACTACTTGACAAACCCAATATACCGGCAGCAGATATAGAGCGAAACCTTCTTGAACTTTCAATCATAAACCAGAAACTTGGCGGACATGCATGCACATGGGAGGGATTTACTGAACTCGCAAAAAAAGGAAAGACGTACCATGTATGTGAAATCGGTTGCGGAGGAGGAGATAATCTGAAAACTATCGAACTAAAAGCAGAAAGCAAATTTTCGGATCTTAGGTTTACAGGTGTAGATATTAATCCTGACTGTATCCGGGTTGCAGAAAAAATTAATTGGAAAAGGCCTGTCTTATTCCAGGTGAGTGACTATAGAAAAGTACGCTTTCAGTCAAAGCCCGATATTATTTTCTGTTCTTTATTCTGCCATCACTTCAAAGAATCTGAGCTCATTGAATTGTTTCGCTGGATGAAGGAAAACAGCCGCTCCGGGTTTTTCATAAATGATCTGCATCGTCATCCCCTGGCCTATCATTCGATTCGTTTGCTGACTTCATTATTTTCAAAATCCTACCTGGTAAAAAATGATGCACCTTTATCTGTGTTACGCGGGTTCAAAAAAAAAGAATTGAAAGAATTATTGTTGAAGGCTGAAATTCTGCATTATACGATTAAGTGGAAATGGGCCTTCCGCTGGTTAGTGATCGTTAGCTCATGAATATAAAACAATTATATGATGTTGGTATTGTAGGCGGTGGCCTCGCCGGGTTATCGTTATCGATCCTGCTTTCACGCGAGGGCTATCGTGTATGCCTGTTCGAAAAAGAAGTTTTCCCTTTTCATAAAGTTTGTGGGGAATATATCAGTATGGAAAGCTGGGACTTTCTTATCCGTCTCGGCCTCCCACTTGAAAATTGGAACCTGCCAAGGATACATCAGGTAAACATATCGGCACCCAATGGAGAATCCATTTTAGAAAAATTGCCACTTGGGGGATTTGGAGTCAGCAGGTATAAACTGGATGCCTCGTTGGCGGATATTGCAAAGTCCGCCGGTGTGGAAATATTTGAAAATACTAAAGTCTATGATATCAGCTTCGAAGATGGAAGTCATCGTATTCAAACCAGCGAAGGTTTGTTTACTGTAAAAATTGCCTGCGCATGCTATGGGAAAAAAAGCAATCTTGATGTGAAATGGAAGCGAAATTTCCTTCAACAGGATGAATCCCAAAATTATGTCGGGGTAAAATATCATGTAAAAGCTGATTTGCCCGAACATGAGATCGCTCTGCATAATTTTCAGGGAGGTTATTGTGGGATTTCTAAAATTGAAGACGGGAAATATTGTCTTTGCTATCTTACCAAATCCGAAAATCTCAGGAAAAACCAGTCATCCATTCCGGCCATGGAGGAAAAAATCCTGAAAAAAAACCCTGCACTCAGGAAACTGCTGGATGAAGCAGTTGCATTGTATGAAGAGCCCGTAACTATCTCGCAAATCAGTTTTTCAGAAAAAACACAAATAGAGCAACATGTGCTTTGTATTGGAGACTCTGCAGGTATGATCACGCCGCTCTGCGGAAATGGAATGAGCATGGCCCTGCATTCATCCAAAATTGCAGCTGAAATAATTCCTCATTTTCTTGAAAATCAGATTTCCCGCGAAGAGATGGAAACTTCCTATCAGAAAAACTGGAACCTCCAATTTAAAGGCAGGTTAAGAACGGGCCGGATGATCCAGGGCTTTTTCGGAAAAACATTCTGGTCAATATGCCTTATCCGTGTCCTGAAACCCTTTCCATTCCTGGTGCGTGCACTGATCCGGCAAACGCATGGTGAGAAGTTTTGAAGAAAGTATGAGACTGAAAGTGTGAAAGTGTGGTAGTGTGGTAGTTATTTTCTCATCCGCACTACCACACTTTCACACTTTCAGACTATTTAGTGAAGTGAATTAGTAAAAAATTCTGAATTATTCAATATTTTGTCGGATGAAATTACTTTTACTCCTTTGTTTCAGCGGATGTTTTTTATTCTCTTTCGCACAGGATAAAAATCAGTTCTATGCCCTCGATAAGAATATGAATCAAACGGTGCTGGATTCTTCCAAATATATTTTATGGATACATGAAAAAGAAGACAGTAACTGGCAATGGGATTATTATTTTACCTGGGGATCCTTAGTCAAATCGACTTCTTTTGCCGACCATGACGGCACAATTATCAATGGGAGGTTTTGCATATATAACACCTACGGTAACCTGGACTCTGTTGGTGTATTTGATCATGGTAAGAAAAACGGCAGTTTTTATAAATACAGAACTTATACAAAGGACAGTTTTGCGATCATTCACCAATATGATTTTGTGGAAGACAGTCTGGTGAAATCTGTCAATATAAAGAACAATACAGAAAAAGATAAGGATACCAGTAATTCAAAAGAATCCGAATACCCCGGCGGAATCAATGCGTGGAATGCTTATCTGGGTCATCATTTGTCCTATCCTGACCGTGCTGTTTCAAAAGAAATTCAGGGTCAGGTTAAGATTTATTTTGAAGTTGATGCAGATGGGAATGTCAAAGATTCATACATTCTAAAATCTATAGAATATTCACTCGATCAGGAATCACTTAAAGTAATCAATGAATCCGGCAAATGGGATCCGGGCATAAAGGATGGCACCAGGGTTAAAACATACAAAGTGATGCCTGTAAATTTCAAATTAGAAGCCCAGTAGTATTAAACTTTCTGTCCTTCCCAATGTTATTAAACTATGGCTTCTACCTCTAAGAATACACTGGTCCTCGGCGCGTCAGCAAATCCTGCACGTTATAGTTTTCTTGCCATCAACAGGTTGAGGGAACACAATCATCCCGTAATTGCTGTTGGGAAAAGACCGGCACAGGTTGCAGATGTGCAGGTACAAGTGAAAACTACAGAGATACCAGACCTGGATACCGTTTCCATTTATCTGAATAAAGACAATCAAAAAAATTATTACGATTATATTCTTTCTCAACATCCCCGCCGGGTCATTTTCAATCCCGGTGCCGAAAACCCC
>DATHNR010000550.1:0-2265 GCA_035485835.1 Puia sp. | reverse complement strand
CTCTTCCCTGGCACTACTGTCATTGAATCCTGATATCTGATTTTGCTGAGCCGGCAATATTGTATGCAGGATAACAAAAAATAAAACAAAAAACCCTTTACGCATAATTATTTAGATATGAATAAAAGTACTTATAAAATTGAAATAGATTCTGGGTAAATGTATCTTCATCCAAATCAATATTTGCAGACTTCAACAGATAGTCTTAGTAACTTACATTAAACAACGATGATGAAAACATTCGAACCAGAAAAAGTCAGGCAGTTTTTTTTTATCATGGTTCTGATGATAATGGGCATCATCCTTTTTGCTTACCTGAAATCGTTCCTGCCTTCTTTTTTGGGTGCCATAACTTTTTATGTGCTGATGCGGAAATATGTAAAGCGCATGATCGAGAGAAAATGGTCTCCTTCCGGAGCTGCACTCATGCTCATGCTGCTTTCGTTTTTAATCATTCTGATGCCAGTTTTTATTTTTGTAAATACGATCAGTTCAAAAATTGGCTATGTAATTAATCATTCTACGGAGATAACGGGTTCAATCATTGCATTTCTGAAAAATCTTGAATTGCATATAGGATATAACTTTTTGAATGAGGAAACTGTCCGAAATCTCAGTGGTATGGCTCTTCAGGAGCTTCCTCTTATACTGGGGGCAACCGTAAATTCGCTGGTGGCTCTGGTGATCATGTATTTCCTTTTGTATTTTATGTTAACGAATTGTAACAAGATGGAAGAGTGGATGGAAGATGTATTGCCATTGCGTAAGGACAATCTTGATCGTGTAAAACGCCAGATGAACCAGATGGTAATTTCAAATGCTGTAGGCATTCCGCTGATTTCAATTTTGCAGGGAGTTGCCGGATTAATCCTTTATTTGATTCTGGGAATTAAAGAACCTTTATTATGGTTTGCTCTTACAGCTTTTACATCCATACTGCCTCTCGTCGGTTCAGCGCTTACATACGTGCCGCTGGCCATTATTCAGATTGCCAGTGGAGAAACTGCCAAGGGTATAATTATACTGGTATACGGACTTGGTATTATTGTAACCATGGATAATGTCTTTCGTATTTGGCTCCAGAGGCGGATAGGGAATGTACATCCTTTGATCACTCTTTTCGGCGTATTTGTAGGTGTACCTTTATTTGGTTTTATAGGTCTCATCTTTGGCCCTCTGCTCATTTCAATATTCATATTACTAATGCGTATCTATCGAATCGAGTTTATTAGTCCGGATGAAAGTCTTGCAGATTAAAAACAAGTATGGGAGTTTGGGACATATTTACTTCAATCTTTAGAATGTAAAAGGGCCGGTATGTCCGGCCCCTTTAAAGAATAAACTGAGATATTATTATTATACGCGACTTGCTAATTCTTTGCCTGCTTTAAATTTAGCCACTTTTTTAGCTTTTATTTTAATGGTCGCACCTGTTTGAGGATTACGGCCATTACGTGCTGCACGTTTTGAAACTGAAAAAGTTCCAAAACCTACAAGTGTTACTTTGTCTCCTTTTTTTAGTGTTTTTGCAATGGCTTCAGTAAACGAATCGAGGGCAGCGCCAGCCTGTGTCTTTGTCAGGCCTGCGTCATCGGCTAATTTTGCAATCAGTTCTGCTTTGTTCATGGAAAATGTTTTTATTGATTTCGATAAAGGGCAAATATAAGGCTATGGACCTAGAAGCCCGATCCGGGAAAAGAAATTTAGTCTGTAAACTCCCTGAAACAGGCGTTTTTAGCTGAAAACAGCCATTTGCGTATAAAATGTGCTGTTAAACTTTGTCAACAGTTCCTCAGGAAGGCCCAATCTCCACTATATGTACTTCAAGAGCTGTTCTTTCAATGATCTTATTCCTTCGGTAGCAGGTTTTTCAATATTGTACAGGTTTTGAATGCCACGGGTATAAGGAATATTTTTATCAAGTATAAATTTAGGTATTTGTGTATGGGCAAAATTTATCAGGCCGGCAGCGGGATACACGGCCAGGGATGTACCTATAATTACGAAAATATCGGCTCCCTGTACGAAACGACTCGCATTCACAATGAGTGGAACAGGTTCTTCGAACCACACAATATGCGGTCTTAATTGGCCGCCATCGGGAGCTCTGTCGCCAAGTTGAATATCATCCCTGATAGAATAGATGAGAGATTCATCCAGCTCACTGCGCATCTTGAAAATTTCACCGTGCAAATGCAATACCCGGGTAGATCCTGCTCTTTCGTGCAGGTCATCAATATTCTGTGTGATTATCTGAACATTAAA
>DATHNR010000549.1:0-5880 GCA_035485835.1 Puia sp. | reverse complement strand
CCATTTCAAAGCACTTGCTACCATATCATCTATAAGTCTGTGTTCGTAGGTAATATTTTCTTCCTTAAATTTCTGCTGGAATTCCTTCAGATAGATTTCTTCAAAAATATCCTTAAAACGGCCATCGTATTTTTTAAGGATGGTATTTTTGGTTGAAAGGTAGAGCGGCCATTTTTTATTCAGGGCCATATTAAAACAGCTTCTTGCAAATCCCCTGATACTTTCATCGGTATTATACATGGAAAGAGCCACGCCATCCCCTTTAAAATCATATACTTCAAATACTTGTGGCTGTCCTCCGTCTGATGGCGTAAATGTCATGGTTAACTTCCCTTTTCCTTTTATCACCGTATCTGTCGCACGGTATTGATCACCGAATGCATGCCTTCCCACAATGATGGGAGCCGTCCAGTTTACAACAAGGCGGGGAATATTTTTTATAACGATTGGTTCGCGAAATACGGTTCCGTCCAATATATTTCGAATGGTTCCATTGGGACTTTTCCACATTTGTTTTAAATGGAATTCTTCCACACGTGCTTCATCCGGAGTTATCGTTGCACATTTAATTCCTACACCGATTTGTCTGATGGCGTTGGCTGCATCGATTGTAATCTGGTCGTTTGTCAGATCCCTTGATTCTATACCCAAATCAAAATATTTGATATCCAATTCCAGGTAAGGCAATATAAGTTTCTCTTTTATAAACTTCCATATGATCCTCGTCATTTCATCCCCATCCAGTTCTACTACAGGATTGGCAACTTTAATTTTATTAGCCATGAATTTAATTTTTATAGAAAAGTCAGCAAACCTACATGAATTGAGGCAATTCACAAAGACGTCAAGGCCTAAAGCTTAAAGCCTAACGCTTAACGCAATTCCTGATTGCTATCACACAAATAAAGTCAGTTAATTATCAACTTTCATACTGCCTGCACCCTATTCCTTCGAGAGTAAAAAATTTGTCGCCTCTCTAACAACTTGGTACCTTACCAAACCAAATAACTTTTCATGGATCTGATTGATATCGTAAAATCTTACTTATCAAATTATGTTACTTTGAATGAAGAGGAATTCAAGTACCTGGCAAGCTTATTTGAGTTACGGAATTTTCAAAAAAGAGAGAAACTGGTGGAAGAGGGTGAAGTGGAAAAGTACCTGAATTTTATTCTGCAGGGACTGGCTCGAAAATATTTCATCAGGAAAAATGAAGAAATGGTTATGCAGTTCTCCCGCGAAAACGAAATCATATGTTGCTATGATTCTTTTATGTCGGGTGAACCATCCAATTTTTCTGTGGAAGCTTTGGAGGACATGGTTGTGGTTTCCATCACCCTCGAAAATATTGAAAAACTGTATGAGTTCAGCCCAAAGATGGAACGACTCGGCAGACTGATTGCCACGCAGGAATATCTGAAGAAAGAAAGTCTGGAATATAACCGGGTACGTTTGACTTCCCAGGAAAGATTTATAAATTTTATTCGGAACAATGGATATCTTATGCAGCGTGTTCCCCAGAAATACCTCGCTTCTTATCTGAACATGAAACCGGAAACCTTCAGCCGCCTCAAACACCTGATAAAAAAACCTTCATAATTTAATGTCAGTACAGAAAAATTTCAATGGGCTATGCCAAACACAAGATCCAAAACACTGATCATAACAGCTATTTCAGCCTATTTCACCTGGTTTCCGGGATCCAAAAAACCGGGTAAATAGCTTAAAACTGGTATTTACCCAATATTTTTTAGAAAGCCGGTATTAACAATTCCAAATTTTTTCTAACAATCATGCTGAAAATAATAGGCGGCCGGGTAATTGCTGAATCTTTACATTTGATTTTCAATTTGGTGGCATGCGATTATTGAAAATAATGCTTCTTATAATTATGGTTGCTGAACTGATATCATGCCGGAACAAAACTGCTGCAGGAGGGGAAACAAGGAAAATTGAACCGGAAGACTTTCAGGCCATGTTTCATTCCCTTAATCTGCCCGTAAATTTTGGAGATAGCTCCTTATCGAAAAAACAGAATGACTCTTCATTGGGCTGGTCTGTCTTCACCCAGTTTATTGCTGATTCCCTCATTCAGAAAAACTTTGGGAAATCTGTAAAACCAAGACTTTTTGCAACAGGTAAACTGGTCGTAAAAAATGCTGAAACTTATCTTTTCATAAAGGCCCTCTTACCCTCCAAAAAAATTCTTTACATTGTTTGCCTGGATAAAGAAGGAAAATTTAAGACCGGAATGCCTTTGGTTGTCCGTGAGGATGATTCAGAAATCCGGTACAACGCCAGTATTGATAATAAATATACGATTTCAGTAAACAGACAGCGTAAAGACGGGGAGGGAAGGATTTTTTTTGTAAGAACCGTTTATGTTTACAATGAAGAAGGCGTTTTCACTCTTATTATGCGTGAATCCAATGAGGGAAAACCTAAGATTGCCCAGATCTACAATCCCATAGATACCCTGCCTCATAAGCACAAATATGCAGGAGATTATATGCAGGACAAAAGAAATTTTATTTCATTTCGGGATGGTAAGAATAATTCTTTTCTTCGCTTTTTTGTACACTTTGAAAAAGACAACGGGAACTGTAAGGGGGAACTCAAAGGAGTTGCCCGTTTTGTTTCTTCCACCATTGCCCGTTATATTGCAAACGGAGACCCATGTTCCATTGAATTTAATTTCAATGAGAAATCAGTTCGTATGAAAGAACTGGAAGGTTGTGGTAATCACAGGGACATCCGTTGCTATTTTGATGGTGTTTACAGTAAACATAAAGAAATAAACGTTAAACCCGTAAAGACCAAACGACGAAAATTATAAAATAAAATAAATCCCTCTCCGTTTACTCAAACAATTATGAATTTTACAAACTTCACAGTCCCCTACGCAGTCGATAGCCGTTTTTCGAAAAAGGTCGCCTACTTCTCCATGGAATTCGCGGTTCATCAGCCATTAAAAATTTATAGTGGCGGATTGGGTTTTCTTGCAGGGTCTCATGTCCGCAGCGCGTATGAGTTGAAGCTAAATACCATTTTCATTGGTATTCTTTGGAAATATGGTTATTATGATCAGGCCAGGAATCAGGATCAGAGTCTCCAGGTAACTTGGGTTGAGAAACAGTATCCTTTTTTAAAAGATACTGGTATTAAATACCAGATAAATATTCATGACCATCCGGTTTGGGTTAAAGCGTGGTACCTGGCTCCTGAAACTTTTAACGGAGCACCTCTTTTCCTTTTGAGCACCGACCTGCAGGAAAATGATTACGTTTCTCAAACCATCTGTCATCGTTTATATGATGCAAACCTTGCTACGAAAGTTGCCCAGTTCATCCTGCTCGGGGTTGGAGGTGCCAAACTCGTGGATCAACTTAATTTCCAGCCTGATCTTTATCATTTAAATGAAGCCCATGGCATAAGCGCAGCTTTTTATCTTTACCAGAAATACAATAAAAATATTGCAGAAGTTAAAAAGAGACTTGTCTTTACCACCCACACTCCTGAAGAAGCTGGTAATGAAAAACACGACATGCAGCTCTGTTTCGATATGAGCTATTTCTGTGGACTTTCTATTGAAGAAGTGAAGAACCTGACCGGTATGGATGACCATCTTTTTAATCATTCACTTGCAGCACTTCGATTCTCCCATCTTGCCAATGCTGTTTCAAGGCTGCACGGAAAAGTAGCCCAGGCCATGTGGAGTAAGTATCAGGGAATATGTCCGATAATTTATATTACCAACGCGCAGAACTGGACTTACTGGGCCGATAAGCAACTCTATAAGAAACTTGAGGAGGGTGACAATTTCTGGTGGGACGACCGTAAACGATTTTTGAAGAAAAGATCATTTGATATAGTTGCAGACCAGACGGGACGACTATTCAATCCTGATATTTTTACAATTGTATGGTCTCGTCGGTTTGCCGGTTATAAAAGAGCCGATCTGATTGCAAGGGACAAGAAACGATTTACAGATTTGCTTAATAATAAAAAGTACCCGGTACAGATTATATGGGCAGGAAAACCCTATCCCATGGATTATCCGGCGATCAATGATTTTAATTACCTCGTGCAGTTGAGTAAAGAATATCCTCAGGTGGCCGTATTAATCGGGTATGAGCTGAGTTTATCTAAAAGATTGAAACAGGCGGCGGATTGCTGGCTGAATAATCCGCGGGTACCACGGGAAGCATCCGGCACAAGTGGTATGACGGCTGCAATGAACGGGGCCCTTAATTTTTCCACCGACGATGGATGGATTCCTGAGTTCATCAAAAATGGAACGAATGGTTTTGTTATCGGTAAATCAGATTATAGTAATATGACAGTCCCTGAACAGGATGAATACGATCTGAATTCATTGTACGAAGTTCTGCTAAACCAAATCCTGCCTCTTTATTATGAACAAAAAGATGGCTGGAGGCAAATGGTAAAAAATGGTATGAATGATGTGAAGGTCCAGTTTGATTCGGGAAGGATGGTTACTGAATATTATCAGAAACTTTATATTTAGCATTCCATCTGCCACATACAACTAGTCATAATCTATTTCAAGATTTCCAGTAACTCTACATCAAAAATCAGGGTAGATCCTGGTTTAATATTTGGACCCATTTGCTGGTCACCATAAGCAAGGTAAGAAGGGATAAATAGACGGTATTTGCTGCCGGTATTCATCAACTGAAGGGCTTCCGTCCATCCCGGAATTACTCCGTTCACGTTAAATTCAATTGGATGACCTTGTTTGGTTGAACTATCAAATACAGTCCCGTCAATCAGTTTCCCTTCGTATTCACATTTAACTTTATCGGTTGCGATTGGCTTCGGGCCGGTTCCTTCCTTCAATACGATATATTGCAGGCCCGTACCCGTTGATACAACACCTGGTTTGTTTTTATTATCAGCAAGAAAAGCCATTCCTTCTTTTTTTGCAACCGAAGCTTTGTCGGCTTTGACTTTTTCAATATAACTCATTAGCACCTGATTGCATTGTTGCTCGGATAGCAGGGTGCTGTCCCCCTTCATTTTATCAGTAATAGCCTTGTTGACAAGCGTTTCATTAATATGGGTAATGCCCTGTTGTTTATAAAATGATGCTACAAGAATTCCAATACTATAACTAAGCGAATCAGTCTGGTCATTTAATTTGACTATTGCATTAGGGGCCGTCGCATTCCCAGCCTGTTTTTTCTTAGACTGGGCGAATAATTGAAAACAAGCCATTGAAAACGTAAAGAGGATAATATACTTTTTCATGAAGATTTTTTTGCAGCCGCAAAAATAAGGAAAGTCCGGTCCCTTAGCAGAATGCTTTTTTAACACATTCTGTTGTTAACATTTTCTTTGTTTTTTAGTCAATACTTTTAACCTGGCCACTTGTAATATTGTTGTCAATGAAGCGTTTAAATATTAAGAGGCGTATCGCCTGAAAAATTCAATCTAATGAAAAAACTTCTTACTGTTTTATTTCTCGTTACCGGAATTGCAGTCATGGGTCAATCCAGTGACATCCTTGGTAGTATCAAAAAAACGATTAGTGGCGGAGGCGGATCTTCTCTCAGTTCCGACGATATCGTCGCCGGTTTGAAACAGGCTCTGTCCCTGGGAGCTCAAAAAAGCGCCGACCGCCTTTCTGTTGTGAACGGATTTTTAGATGATAAAGCAGTGGAAATTCTGATGCCACCTCAGGCGCAGAAAGTGGAAAAAACCCTGCGCAATATGGGCATGGGTAAACTGGTGGATGACGCTATCGCGAGCATGAACCATGCTGCGGAAGATGCTTCTAAATCAGCAGCACCCATTTTTCTAAACGCAATTAAAAACATGACTGTTACAGATGGCGTTAACATTTTAAAAGGTTCAGAC